>NZ_JARJLT010000342.1 GCF_029335315.1 Pseudomonas citronellolis | reverse complement strand
ACCTTCGAGTCGATCAGCTACATCATCGACGTGTACCGCGGCGACACCCCGGCCACGCGCAACCTCATCGACTTCGCGGCCTTCGTGGCGATCTTCCCGCACCTGATCGCCGGCCCCGTGCTGCGCTTCAAGGACCTGGTCGACCAGTTCAACCACCGCACCCACACCCTCGACAAGTTCGCCGAAGGCTGCACCCGCTTCATGCAGGGCTTCGTCAAGAAGGTGTTCATCGCCGACACCCTGGCGGCCCTGGCCGACCACTGCTTCGCCCTGCAGGACCCGACCACCGGCGACGCCTGGCTCGGCGCCCTGGCCTACACCGCGCAGCTGTACTTCGACTTCTCCGGCTACAGCGACATGGCCATCGGCCTCGGCCTGATGATGGGCTTCCGCTTCATGGAGAACTTCAACCAGCCCTACATCAGCCAGTCCATCACCGAGTTCTGGCGGCGCTGGCACATCAGCCTCTCCACCTGGCTGCGCGACTACCTGTA
>NZ_JARJLT010000341.1 GCF_029335315.1 Pseudomonas citronellolis | reverse complement strand
ACTTCACGCGCTGGCCGGGCTTGGCGCCGCTGTCTGGGCTGAGCAGGTAGATTTCCTCGCCGCCGGGGCCGGCGGCCAGGACCATGCCCTCGGAGACGCCGAACTTCATCTTGCGCGGGGCCAGGTTGGCCACGTACAGGGTCAGGCGGCCTTCGAGCTTGCTCGGGTCCGGGTAGGCGCTCTTGATGCCGGAGAACACGTTGCGCTTCTCGTCGCCGATGTCCAGGGACAGGCGCAGCAGCTTGTCGGCACCCTCGACGAACTCGCACTTCTCGATCAGCGCGATGCGCAGGTCGACGGCGGCGAAGGCGTCGAAGTTGATCTCCGCGGCCAACGGGTCCTTGGTCAGTTCGCCATTGCCTTGCGGCTGGTTGGCGGCGGCGAGGTCTTCCTTGGAGGCTTCGATCATGGCTTCGATTTTCGCGGGCTCGATACGGGTCATCAGCGGGTTGAACGGGTTCAGTTGGTGATTCGCCAGCAGTTGCTGGTGGTCGGCCCAGGTCAGCGGGGCGACGTTGAGGAAGGCCTCGGCGGCCTCGGCCAGCTTCGGCAGCACCGGCTTGAGGAAGATCACCAGCTGGCGGAACAGGTTCACGCCCAGGGCGCAGATGGCCTGGACCTCGTCCTGCTTGCCTTCCTGCTTGTTCAGCGCCCAGGGCGCCTTGTCGGCGATCCAGGCGTTGGCCTGGTCGGCCAGGCCCATGATCTCGCGCATGGCGCGGCCGAAGTCGCGGGCTTCATAGGCGGCGGCGATGCTCGGCGCGGCGGCCTTGAAGGCCTCGGCCAGTTCCGGCGCCGGGTTGGCGTCGACCAGCACGCCGGCGTTGCCCTTGTGGATGAAACCGGCGCAGCGGCTGGCGATGTTGACCACCTTGCCGACCAGGTCGGAGTTGACCTTCTGCACGAAGTCCTCGAGGTTCAGGTCGAGGTCGTCGACGCCGCGGCCGAGCTTGGAGGCGTAGTAGTAGCGCAGGTATTCCGGGTCCAGATGGTCCAGGTAGGTGCGCGCCTTGACGAAGGTGCCGCGCGACTTGGACATCTTCTGGCCGTTGACGGTCAGGTAGCCGTGCACGTTCAGCGCGGTCGGCTTGCGGTAGCCGGCGCCTTCGAGCATGGCCGGCCAGAACAGCGCGTGGAAGTTGACGATGTCCTTGCCGATGAAGTGGTACAGCTCGGCCTTGGAATCCTTGTTCCAGTAGGCGTCGAAGTCCAGCTCCGGGCGGCGCGCGCAGAGGTTCTGGAAGCTGGCCATGTAGCCGATCGGCGCGTCCAGCCAGACGTAGAAATACTTGCCCGGGGCGTCGGGGATCTCGAAGCCGAAGTAGGGCGCGTCACGCGAGATGTCCCACTCCTGCAGGCCGCTGTCCAGCCATTCGGCGAGCTTGTTGGCCACGGAGTCCTGCAGGGTGCCGCTGCGGGTCCACTGCTGCAGCATGGCCTGGAAGTCGGGGAGCTTGAAGAAGTAGTGCAGCGACTCCTTGAGCACCGGGGTGGCGCCGGAGATCGCCGATTTCGGGTCCTTCAGCTCGGTCGGCGCGTAGGTGGCGCCGCAGGCTTCGCAGTTGTCGCCGTACTGGTCGGCGGTGCCGCACTTCGGGCAGGTGCCCTTGATGAAGCGGTCGGCCAGGAACATCTGCTTTTCCGGGTCGAAATACTGGGTCACCGGGCGTGTGGCGATGTGCCCGGCCTCGCGCAGCTTCAGGTAGATGGCCGAGGACAGCGCGCGGTTCTCTTCCGAGTGGGTCGAGTGGTAGTTGTCGAAGTTCACCAGGAAGTCGGCGAAGTCGGCCATGTGCTCGGCGCGCACGCCGTCGATCAGCTGTTCCGAGGTGATCCCTTCGCGCTCGGCGCGCAGCATGATGGCCGAGCCGTGGGCGTCGTCCGCGCAGACGTACACCGCCTGGTTGCCACGCATCTTCTGGAAGCGCACCCAGATGTCGGTCTGGATGTATTCCAGCATGTGGCCCAGGTGAATGGAGCCGTTGGCGTAGGGCAGGGCGCTGGTGACGAGGATCTGGCGGTTTTCGGACATGATGCTCAGGCCATTGGGGCAAAACGAGGGAAGTCAGCAACTATATAGGCGCGGGACATTTTTTTCACCCGTGGGGGCGCGGCGGCTGCCTTGCGGTTGTTCGCGAGCAAGCTCGCTCCTACAGGGGTAATATGCCCGCCTATTGTGCTCAGTCTTTATTCGGGAGAACCCATGAGCGTCGTCACCCGCGCCACGGTGGAGGCCGTACTCCGCCAGATCATCGATCCCCACACCGGCCAGAACCTGCTCGACGCCGGCTACCTGCGCGACCTCGACATCCAGGGCGGGCGCGTCGCCCTGACGCTGGAACTGGGCTACGCCGCCGGCCTGTTCAAGAACGGCCTGGCGCAGACCGTGCAGATGGCCGTGGAAGCCGCCGACGGGGTCGACGCCGCCCAGGTGAAGGTCGACGTGAACATCGCCGCGCACAAGGCCCAGGCCCAGGTGCCGGGCATGAGCAACGTGAAGAACATCATCGCCGTGGCTTCCGGCAAGGGCGGCGTGGGCAAGTCCACCACCGCCGCCAACCTGGCCCTGGCGCTGGCCCGCGAAGGCGCGCGGGTGGGCATCCTCGACGCCGACATCTACGGCCCCAGCCAGGGCATCATGTTCGGCATCGCCGAGGGCACCCGGCCGAAAGTACGCGAGCAGAAGTGGTTCGTGCCGCTGGAGGCCCACGGCGTTGAGGTCATGTCCATGGCCTTCCTCACCGACGACAACACCCCGGTGGTCTGGCGCGGGCCGATGGTTTCCGGCGCGTTGCTGCAACTGATCACCCAGACCGCCTGGAACGACCTGGACTACCTGGTGATCGACATGCCGCCGGGTACCGGCGACATCCAGCTGACCCTGGCGCAGAAAGTCCCGGTGGCCGGCTCGGTGATCGTTACCACCCCGCAGGACCTGGCCCTGCTCGACGCGAAGAAGGGCGTGGAGATGTTCCGCAAGGTCAACATCCCGGTGCTGGGCGTGGTGGAGAACATGGCCGTGCACATCTGCTCCAACTGCGGCCACGCCGAGCACCTGTTCGGCGAAGGCGGCGGCGAGAAGCTGGCCGCGCAGTACGGCGTGGAGCTGCTGGCCTCGCTGCCGCTGTCCATGGCCATCCGCATGCAGGCCGACGGTGGCAAGCCGACGGTGGTCGCCGACCCGGAAAGCCAGCTGGCGATGATCTACCAGGAAATGGCCCGCTGCGTCGGCGCCCGCATCGCCCTGAGCGAGAAGGACGCTCCGGCGCTGCCGAGCATCTCCATCAGCGAAGATTGAAGCCGCCCGGCGCGCCCCTTTGCCGGGCGGCGCGCCTGCCGGTAAGATTCGCGTTTCTTTTTCAAGCAGCTACGGGACGCCCGCCATGAGCATCAAATCGGACAAGTGGATTCGCCGCATGGCCCTCGAGCACGGGATGATCGAGCCCTTCGTCGAGCGCCAGATCCGCGGCGCCGACGACAGCCGGGTGATCTCCTACGGCGTCTCCAGCTACGGCTACGACGTGCGTTGCGCCGCCGAATTCAAGGTGTTCACCAACATCCACTCGGCCGTGGTGGACCCGAAGAACTTCGACGAGAAGAGCTTCGTCGACATCAACAGCGACGTCTGCATCATCCCGCCGAACTCCTTCGCCCTGGCGCGCACCGTGGAATACTTCCGGATTCCCCGCGACGTGCTGACCATCTGCCTGGGCAAGAGCACCTACGCGCGCTGCGGCATCATCGTCAACGTCACCCCGCTGGAACCGGAGTGGGAAGGCCACGTGACCCTGGAATTCTCCAACACCACCAACCTGCCGGCGAAGATCTACGCCAACGAAGGCGTGGCGCAGATGCTGTTCCTGCAGTCGGACGAAGCCTGCGAAGTGTCCTACCGCGATCGCGGCGGCAAGTACCAGGGCCAGACCGGCGTGACCCTGCCCAAGGCCTGAGGCTTCAGGCGGATACGAGAAACCGGGCCTTGGCCCGGTTTTTTCTTGCCTGTGGGCCGGGTGCCCGTCCGGACCATCGGCCCTCGTGCGTGGCGGCGGATAACGCCAGGGGCGTTATGCGCCCTACCGGAGGCGCGCGGCTTCGTGGCCGGGTAGGGCGAATAACCGTTCGCGGTTATCCGCCGCCGACGCTACTTCAGGTTGCCGCTGAGGAACTGCCGCAGGCGCTCGCTCTTCGGCTGGCCCAGCACCTCCTGCGGCGGGCCCTGTTCCTCGACGCGGCCCTGGTGGAGGAACAGCACCTGGCTGGAGACCTCGCGGGCGAAGGCCATTTCGTGGGTCACCAGGATCATGGTGCGACCCTCCTCGGCCAGGGCCTTGATCACCTTGAGCACCTCGCCGACCAGCTCCGGGTCGAGCGCCGAGGTGGGTTCGTCGAACAGCATGATCTCCGGTTCCATGGCCAGCGCGCGGGCGATGGCCACGCGCTGCTGCTGGCCGCCGGAGAGGAAGGCCGGGTACTTGCCGACCACCTGCTCCGGCAGGCCGACCTTGGCCAGGTACTTGCGCGCGCGCGCCTCGGCTTCCTGGCGGTCGACGCCGAGCACGCGGCGCGGCGCCAGGGTGACGTTCTCCAGCACGGTCATGTGGCTCCACAGGTTGAAGTGCTGGAACACCATGGCCAGGCGGGTGCGGATGCGTTGCAGCTGCGCCGCGTCGGCGACGCGCATGCCGCCGGGGCTGGCGACCATGCGGATGTCCTCGCCGTCCAGGCTCATGCGACCTTCGTCGGGCTGTTCGAGGAAGTTGATGCAGCGCAGGAAGGTGCTCTTTCCCGAGCCGCTGGCGCCGATCATGCTCACCACGTCGCCGGTGCGCGCTTCCAGTGAGACGCCCTTGAGCACTTCGTTGTCGCCGTAGCGCTTGTACAGGGCATCGATCTTCAGTGTGGTCATGGAATCCTCAGGTCGGGCCGCTTCGCGGCGGCCGGTCGCGAATGGGTCAGCCGTGGCTGGGGCCGAGGAAGGCCAGCCAGCGGCGTTCGGCGAGGCGGAACAGGCCGACCAGGGTGAACGAGGTCACCAGGTACAGCGCCGCGGCAATGCCGAACGACTGGAAGGACAGGAAGGTGGCGGCGTTGGCGTCGCGGGCGATCTTCATCACGTCCGGCACCGTGGCGGTGAAGGCCACGGTGGTGGAGTGCAGCATCAGGATCACTTCGTTGCTGTAGTAGGGCAGCGAGCGCCGCAGCGCCGAGGGCATCACCACGTAGCGGTACAGGCGCCAGCCGCTCAGGCCGTAGGCGCGGGCCGCCTCGACCTCGCCGTGGGCGGTGTTGCGGATGGCCCCGGCGAATATTTCGGTGGTGTAGGCGCAGGTGTTCAGGGCGAAGGCCAGCAGGGTGCAGTTCAGGCCGTTGCGGAAGAAAGCGTCGAGGATCGGCTGCTCGCGCACCGCTGCCACGCTGTAGATGCCGGTGTAGCAGACCAGCAGCTGGATGTAGAGCGGGGTGCCGCGGAACACGTAGGTGTACAGCTGCACCGGCCAGCGCACCAGCGGGTTGCGCGAGACACGGGCGATGGACAGGGGAATGGCGAAGGTGAAGCCGAAGGCGATGGACACCGTCAGCAACCACAGGGTCATGGCCAGGCCGGTGATGTGGTAGCCGTCGGTCCAGAGGAAGGCCTTGCCGTACTGCTGCAGCAACTCGATCATCGCAGGGCCTCGCGCACGCCGGTCGCGTAGCGGCGCTCAAGAGCGTTGAGCACGATGTTGGAAAGGGTGGTGAAGAGCAGGTAGATGGCGCCGGCCACCAGCAGGAAGAACAGCAGGCGGTAGCTGCTCTTGCCGGCGTCCTGGGCCGCGCGCACCACGTCGGAGAGGCCGATGATCGAGACCAGCGCGGTGGACTTGATCAGCACCATCCAGTTGTTGCCCACGCCCGGCAGGGCGAAACGCATCATCTGCGGGAAGAGCACGAAGCGGAACCGTTGCAGGCGGGTCAGGCCATAGGCGCTGGCGGCTTCCAGCTGGCCGCGCGGCACGGCGAGGATGGCCCCGCGGAAGGTCTCGGTGAAGTAGGCGCCGTAGATGAAGCCGAGGGTGATGATGCCGGCGCTGAAGGGGTCGATCTCGATGTAGTCCCACTCCATGTAGTCGGTGAGGTCGGCCAGCCAGGTCTGCAGGCTGTAGAAGATCAGCAGCATCAGCACCAGGTCCGGGACGCCACGGATCAGCGTGGTGTAGCAGGTGGCGGGGAAGCGCAGCAGCTTCGAGCCGGACAGCTTGGCGGTGGCGCCCAGCAGGCCCAGCAGCACCGACAGCAGCAGCGAGCAGATCGACAGCTTGACGGTCATCCAGGTGCCGTCGAGCAGGATGGAGCCGTAACCCTTGAGGCTCGTGTAGTCGGCCAGGGTCCGGAAGAAGTCCTGGAGCATGCGCGGGGCGCTCCCTTGGTTCGGCGTTGTTCTTGAGCAGAATAGACCGCGCCCGGCCAGCGCAGCGGCTGCCGGGCGCGGCGGAGGCGGGTCAGTCGTTGTAGATGTCGATGTCGCCGAAGTATTTCTTCTGCAGCTTGTCGTAGGTGCCGTCGGCGTGGATGGCCTTGATGCCCTTGTTGATCATGCCGCGCAGCTCGTCGTTGCCCTTCTTGATGCCGATGGCGATGTCGGCCGGCATCAGCGGGTCGTGCACCGGCTTGCTGATCTCGAAGCCCTTGCCCTGGTCGGTGGTGAGGAAGCCCTGCTCGGCCTGCAGCATGTCCTGCAGGGACACGTCCAGGCGCCCGGACACCAGGTCGGCGTAGACCTGGTCCTGGTTCTGGTAGCTCTTCACGTTGACCCCTGCCGGCTCCAGCTTGGCCTTGGCGAAGGTTTCCTGGATGGTGCCCTGCTCGACGCCGACGGTCTTGCCCTTGAGGGATTCGGCGGTGGCCTCCAGGCCCGAGCCCTTCTTGCTGATCATCGCGGTGGGGCTGGTGAACAGCTTGTCGCTGAAGTCGATTTCCTTCTTGCGCGCCTCGGTGACGGTCATCGAGGAGATCACGCCGTCGAATTTGCGCGCCTTCAGGCCCGGGATCATGCCGTCGAAATCGTTGGGCATCCACACGCACTTGACCTTCAGGTGCTCGCAGATGGCGTTGCCCAGGTCGATGTCGAAGCCGACCAGGCTGCCGTCCGGCGCCTTGGATTCGAAGGGCGCGTAGGACGGGTCGGTGGCGAAGCGGATTTCTTTCCATTCCTTGGCTTGCAGGGCGCCGGCGCTAGCCAGGAGCGCCAGGGCAGAGAGAGTCAGCCATGCTTTTTTCATCGAGTGGAATCCTTGGGTGGTTGATTCAAGCAGTGGAACGAAAGGGAACGCATGCAACATCAAAATGACAGCAAGTTTCGAACCAGAGGCGCCGGCGCCGGTCTGGGCGGTAGGAGATGGACGACGGGCGCGGTCCTGCAACAGGTATAGCAGCCGGGCTGGGAGGGAATGCCCCGCATTGGTGCGAGGAGGCGGGATTTTCGGTAACAGGCTGGTGCGCGGTGAATTTTTCGGCGCAGCAAAAAAGAAAGGCACCCGAGGGTGCCTTCAAGATGATCATGGAGTAAGTCGACTGATCTGATCCGCCGGCGCGGGGGAAGTTCCCGCGCCGGACGAAGATTTTTCCTTCGGCCGGTTACTTCTGCGGCACCAGGGTCAGGCGCTTGCTGCCGTAGACGCGGTCGAGGTTCTGGCTCTGGAACGGGAAACTCATGTAGTCGCCCTTCAGCCAGGCGTCGATGCCGTCGGCGTAGTGCGGGCTGGACGGGTTGCCGGACTGGCCGCTGCTGTTGAGCCCGAGCATCGGCTCGCTCTGGCCGAAGTCGACGACGATGCGCATCGCCGGGATCAGCCAGGTGTCGAAGTCCTGGCCCCAGTTGTAGGCCGAGACGTTCAGCGTGCTGTGGTCGCCGCCGGCGGCGTAGGGGCCGCGGTCCAGGTAGCCCTTGATCGCGCCCAGGCTGGCGCGCTGGCCGGCGTCCAGGTACGGCGCCATCTTGGTGCTGTCGCTCACCCAGTTGTAGGTGTGCAGCTTGCCCCACTGCCAGGCGCGGCGGTCGGCGCCGAGCTTCTGTTCGCAGAAGGCGGTGGCGGCGGCCAGGCTGCGCGCCAGGATCGCCGGCTTGTCTTCCTTCTGCGGGGTGCGCAGGTCGTCCCAGAACGGGCTGTCGTCGCGGCCCAGCAGGTGGTCGGCCTGGGCGGAGTAGGAGAGGTTGGCGTTCTGCACGAAGGCCTTCCAGGTCGGGCTGTCTTCCGGGCCCAGTTCGTCGAGGAAGATCTGCTTGCTGCTTTCCTGCAGGAAGGCCTCGTAGAGCGCGGCGTCGGCGGAGGTCGGCGACAGCTTGCCGTCGAACGCCAGCAGCCGGTCGAGGGCTTCGCGGGCGCGCTGGCGCTGGGCTTCGGGCAGGGCCTGGATCGCCTGCTTGAGCGGCGCGGCCATGCCCGGGCCCTCGAACATCGCCTGCAGCTTGGCGGCGAAGGGCGTGGTCTGGTCGTACTGCATGGCGATCATGCTGCGCGCGTCGTGGCTTTTGCTGGCGTTGGCCAGCTGGGCGATGCGCTCGGCGCGCTCCGGGTAGTACCAGGAACTGGACAGCTGGGCGCCGTAGCCCGGCGGCGCGGTGCGGTTGTTGGCGGTGCCCAGCCAGCCCTGCTGCGGGTCCTGGTCGGACGGGTGGAGGATCGGGTCGGCGTAGCCGTCCCAGTCGTAGCGGCCGTCCCAGCCGGGGGAGGGCAGCAGGCCACGGCCGTCCTTGCGGTTGGGGAAGCGCCCGGTGACCTGCCAGCCGATGTGTTTCTCGTCGGCGAACACGATGTTCAGCGGTATCGCGCGGATTTCCCGGGTGGCGTCGAAGGCCTGTTCGACGCTCTTGGCCCGCGACAGGTCGAAGAACGCGTCGAGGGTCTTGTCGGACACCGCCTGGATGCTCTGGTAGGCCAGGCCGTAGCCGCTGGACATCGGCAGCGGCTGCAGGTCGTTCTTCTTCGCGCCGAGCAGGGCGCTGTTGAGCAGCGGGCCGTGGCGGGTCTCGTAGATGGTTTCGCGGACCGGGCGCTGGCCCTTGATGAAGAAGGTCTCGTTGCGCTCGATGGCCGGCTTCCACTGGCCGTCGGCGAGGTAGTAGAGCTTGCCGCCCTGGCGTCGCACTTGTTCGAGGAACACGTCCTGGTTGTCGCCCATGACCATGGTCATGCCCCAGGCCAGCTTGCCGTTGAAACCGGCCACCACACCCGGCACGCCGGCGATGGAGACGCCGGCGGCGCTGTACTTGGGCGAGCGGATCTGCACGTAGTTCCACACCGAGGGCATCGACAGCGGCAGGTGCGTGTCGTTGGCCAGCAGGCTCTTGCCACTGCGGCTGCGTTGCGGCGCGATGGCCCAGTTGTTGGAGGCGGCCACGCCCATCATCTGCAGGCTGGCGACCGCCTCGGCGGCGGCGCCGACCTCGGCCAGGCCGGGAATCTGCCCGCCGAGGTTGAGGCCCTTGAGCTTGTCGGCCTCGGCGAAGGGCAGGGCCTCGTCGGGGTAGATCGGGGTCAGCCAGGCGAGTTTCTCGGCGCCGACCTTCTGCGCCAGCACCAGCGAGTCCAGCTCTTCCTGCAGGTTCACCGCCAGGCCGAAGTTGAGCAGGGCGAAGACCAGCGCCGAGTCCTCGGGCTTCCAGTATTCCGGACGGTAGCCGGATTCGGCGAGGTCCATCGGCAGCTTGTCGCGGTAGCGGAACAGGTAGGCGTTGACGCCGCGCGAGTAGGTTTCGAAGAAGCGTTTCAGACGCGGCGAGGCGCCGGCGTAGAGCGCGTCGGCGGACTGCTTGAGGTTGACCGTGCGCATGAACCGGTCGATCTCCAGCGCGCCCGGGCCGACCATTTCCGACAGCCGTCCCTGGGCCATCAGGCGCAGGCCGACCATCTGGCTGATGCGGTCGCTGGCGTGCACGTAGCCCAGGGTGAAGAGCGCGTCGTGGAAGGTGCTGGTCTCGATCAGCGGCATGCCCAGGGCGTTGCGGCGGATCGACACATTCTCGGCCAGGCCCTTGATCGGCTGCACCCCGCTGGTGGGCGGCAGGCTGTCGGCGTAGCGGTCGTCCAGCCAGCTCTGGCAGCCGGCGAGACTGACGGCGGCGCCGAGGGCGGCGACGAGGCCGAAACGGGGAAGCGGGCGGAAGGCTCGCGGGGCCATGGAAACGTGCTCCTGCACTGGGGCTTGCGGAAAGCCGCTACGTTAGTGAGGCGCGCACCGTCGTGCAAGCCGCAGAGGCAGGGATTTCGCGGGCTGTGGGTGGTTCGGGAGAGTGGGGCAGGGATGTTCGCGAATGGGGGTTCGCGCCACCGGGGCGTCTGGCATGGCCGGCGAGTCCAATCGCGGACGGAGTCCGCTCCTACGCCCGTGCTTCCCTGTA
>NZ_JARJLT010000340.1 GCF_029335315.1 Pseudomonas citronellolis | reverse complement strand
TTGCCGTGGTCAACGTGACCGATGGTGCCGACGTTGACGTGCGGTTTGTTACGTTCAAATTTTTCTTTAGCCACGAGAGTAACCTCTACTAAAAGAGCTGAATCAAGCTTGTTTTTTAGCCAGCGCTTCGACGACGTTCGACGGAGCTTCGGCGTACTTGGAGAATTCCATGGAGTAGCTCGCGCGACCCTGGGACATGGAACGCACGTCGGTTGCGTAACCGAACATCTCGCCCAGCGGAACCTCGGCACGGATAACCTTACCGGAAACCGAGTCTTCCATCCCCTGAATCAGACCACGACGACGGTTCAGGTCACCCATCACGTCGCCCATGTAATCCTCAGGAGTCACCACTTCTACCTTCATGATCGGCTCGAGCACCTTGCCGCCGCCCTTCTGGGCCAGCTGCTTGGTCGCCATGGAAGCAGCGATCTTGAACGCCATCTCGTTGGAGTCGACGTCGTGGTAGGAGCCATCGAACACGGTAGCCTTCAGGCCGATGAGCGGATAACCGGCAACGACGCCGTTCTTCATCTGCTCTTCGATGCCCTTCTGGATCGCCGGGATGTATTCCTTCGGAACCACACCACCCACGACTTCGTTGGTGAACACCAGACCTTCGGTGATGTTGCCCTTTTCGTCCACGTCCGGAGCCGAGAAGCGGATCCAGCAGTGACCGAACTGACCACGACCACCGGACTGGCGAACGAACTTGCCTTCGATCTCGATGTTGTCCTTCGAGATGGTTTCGCGGTACGAAACCTGCGGCTTGCCGATGTTCGCTTCGACGCCGAACTCGCGCTTCATGCGGTCGACGAGGATGTCCAGGTGCAGCTCACCCATACCGGAGATGATGGTCTGGCCGGTTTCTTCGTCGGTCTTGACGCGGAACGACGGGTCTTCCTGGGCCAGCTTGCCCAGAGCGATACCCATCTTTTCCTGGTCAGCCTTGGTCTTCGGCTCAACAGCTACCGAGATTACCGGCTCCGGGAAGTCCATGCGCTCGAGGATGATCGGCTTCTCGATGTCGCACAGGGTGTCACCGGTGGTGACGTCCTTCATGCCGATCAGAGCCGCGATGTCGCCAGCGCGCACTTCTTTGATCTCGTCACGCTGGTTGGCGTGCATCTGCACCATACGACCAACGCGCTCTTTCTTGCCTTTCACGGAGTTGATAACGGAGTTACCGGACTCCAGAACGCCCGAGTAGACGCGAACGAAGGTCAGAGTACCTACGAACGGGTCGGTGGCGATCTTGAATGCCAGAGCCGAGAACGGAGCATTGTCGTCAGCCGGACGATCGTCTTTCGGAGCGTCGTCGCCGTCGTCAATGTGATCCGGGTGGATACCCTGGATGGCAGGGATCTCGGTCGGAGCCGGCAGGAAGTCGATCACGGCGTCGAGAACCAGGGGCACGCCCTTGTTCTTGAAGGAGGAGCCGCAGACAGCCGGTACGATTTCGCAGGCGATAGTACGCAGACGCAGGCCAGCCTTGATCTCTTCGATCGACAGCTCACCCTCTTCCAGGTACTTGTTCATCAGCTCTTCGTTGGCTTCGGCAGCGGCCTCGACCATGTTGCTGCGCCACTCGTTGGCCAGGTCAACCAGCTCGGCGGGAATTTCTTCCTCGCGGTAGGAGGTGCCCTTGTCGTCTTCGTTCCAGTAGATGGCCTTCATCTTCATCAGGTCGATCTGACCCTGGAAGTCATCTTCCGCACCGATGGCCAGCTGAACCGGAACCGGGGTGTGACCCAGGCGGTTCTTGATCTGACCTACGACGCGCAGGAAGTTGGCGCCGGCGCGGTCCATCTTGTTCACGTAGACGATACGCGGAACGCCGTACTTGTTGGCCTGACGCCATACGGTTTCGGACTGCGGCTCAACGCCGGAGGTGCCGCAGAACACCACGACAGCGCCGTCCAGTACGCGCAGGGAGCGCTCAACTTCAATGGTGAAGTCTACGTGGCCGGGGGTGTCGATGACGTTTACGCGGTACTTGTCGTACTGGCCGCGCGAACCTTCCCAGAAGGTCGTGATCGCAGCGGAGGTGATGGTGATACCACGCTCCTGCTCCTGCACCATCCAGTCGGTGGTAGCAGCGCCGTCGTGCACCTCACCCATCTTGTGGCTGAGACCTGTGTAGAACAGGATCCGCTCGGTAGTGGTGGTCTTGCCCGCGTCAACGTGGGCGCAGATACCAATGTTCCGGTAGCGGTTAATTGCTGTAGTACGAGCCATAAAGCCCTCGCAAAGAAATAGAAGCCGCGATTAGAAGCGGTAGTGGGAGAAGGCCTTGTTGGCCTCAGCCATACGGTGCACGTCTTCACGCTTCTTGACGGCGGCGCCTTTGCCTTCAGCAGCATCCAGCAGTTCACCAGCCAGGCGCAGGGCCATGGACTTCTCACCACGCTTGCGCGCGTAATCCACCAGCCAACGCATGGCCAGGGCATTACGGCGGGACGGGCGTACTTCGACCGGGACCTGGTAGGTAGCACCGCCGACACGGCGGGACTTCACTTCGACCAGCGGAGCGATGGCGTCGAGTGCTTTTTCGAAGATTTCCAGGGGGTCGCCTTTACCGCGCTCTTTGACCTTGTCCAGAGCACCGTAAACGATACGCTCGGCAACGGCTTTCTTGCCGCTTTCCATCACGTGGTTCATGAACTTCGCCAGAATCTGGCTTCCGTATTTCGGATCGGCCAGGATCTCACGTTTGGCCGCTACACGACGTCTTGGCATTGATAAGCCCTCAAACGGTCTTCAGGTTAGCCCGGGACTGTTACAACCCGACCTTACTCTTATCGACTCAGCAAATAGAAAAAATGGATTACTTCGGACGCTTCGCGCCGTACTTCGAACGACCCTGCTTACGGTCTTTGACACCCGAGGTGTCCAGCGAACCGCGCACGGTGTGGTAACGCACACCCGGAAGGTCTTTTACACGACCGCCACGGATCAGCACTACGCTGTGCTCTTGCAGGTTGTGACCTTCACCACCGATGTACGAAGTCACTTCGTAACCGTTGGTCAGACGTACACGGCACACCTTACGCAGTGCCGAGTTCGGCTTTTTCGGCGTGGTGGTGTATACGCGGGTGCATACGCCACGACGTTGCGGGCAGTTTTGCAGCGCCGGCACGTCGCTCTTGTCGACCATGCGCTTGCGCGGCTTACGCACCAGCTGGTTGATAGTTGCCATCTATAGCTCCACTGATTGTCTTACGACACTTAAACGAAATGGCAGAGCAAGCGCCCTGCCAATTTTCGGGGTACAAAATACTAAAGAGCTTCCAGCACCCCGTCAAGACAAAGCCCCGACTGTCAAGACAGCCGGGGCTTTTATCAAGGCTTAGTTGCCACTCAGGTTGAGCGCTTCTGCCAGTGCCGCCTCGGCTTCGCTCGCGCTCACGCGCTGCGGTTTGCCGAGGTCGCGCTGACGCTTGCGCTCGCTGTGATAGGCAAGGCCGGTACCCGCCGGGATCAGTCGACCCACGACCACGTTTTCCTTCAGGCCGCGCAGGAAGTCGCGCTTGCCGGTGACCGCCGCCTCGGTGAGGACGCGGGTGGTCTCCTGGAAGGATGCCGCCGAGATGAACGACTCGGTCGACAGCGAGGCCTTGGTGATGCCCAGCAGAACACGCTCGTACTTGGCCGGGAACTTGTCCACGCCGGCCAGCACTTCGTTTTCTTCCAGCACGTGAACCAGTTCGACCTGGTCGCCCTTGATGAAGGACGAATCGCCCGACTCGGCCACTTCGACCTTGCGCAGCATCTGGCGCAGGATGGTCTCGATGTGCTTGTCGTTGATCTTCACGCCCTGCAGGCGGTAAACGTCCTGGATCTCGTTGACGATGTACTTGGCCAGCGAGCTGACGCCCAGCAGACGCAGGATGTCGTGCGGGTTGCTCGGGCCGTCGGAGATCACTTCGCCGCGGCTTACCTGTTCACCTTCGAACACGTTCAGGTGACGCCACTTCGGAATCAGCTCCTCGTACGGCTCGCTGCCGTCGGTGGGAGTGATGACCAGGCGACGCTTGCCCTTGGTTTCCTTGCCGAAGGCGATGGTGCCGCTGATTTCCGCCAGGATCGAAGGCTCTTTCGGACGACGAGCTTCGAACAGGTCGGCAACGCGCGGCAGACCACCGGTGATGTCGCGGGTCTTCGACGTTTCTTGCGGGATACGCGCGACAACGTCACCGATACGCACCTTCGCACCGTCGTTCAGGTTGACCAGCGCGTTGGCCGGCAGGAAGTACTGAGCCGGTACGTCGGTACCCGGCAGCAGCAGATCCTTGCCCGCGGCGTCGATCAGTTTCACGGCCGGACGGATGTCCTTGCCGGAAGCCGGACGGTCTTTCGGGTCCATCACTTCGATGTTGGTCAGACCGGTGAGTTCGTCGGTCTGGCGCTTGACGGTGATGTTCTCTTCCATGCCGGCGAAGGCAACGGTACCGTCCACTTCGGTGACGATCGGGTGGGTGTGCGGGTCCCACTTGGCGACGATGGCGCCCGGGTCGACCTTGTCACCTTCCTTGACCGAGATAACCGCACCGTACGGCAGCTTGTAGCGCTCGCGCTCGCGACCGAAGTCGTCGGCAACCGCCAGCTCGCCGGAACGGGAAACCGCTACCAGGGCGCCGTCGGCACGCTCCACGTGCTTCAGGTTGTGCAGGCGGATGGTACCGCCGTTCTTCACCTGGACGTTGTCCACGGCGGAGGTCCGGCTGGCCGCACCACCGATGTGGAAGGTACGCATGGTCAGCTGAGTACCCGGCTCACCGATGGACTGGGCGGCGATGACGCCGACCGCTTCACCGATGTTCACGCGGTGGCCACGGGCCAGATCGCGGCCGTAGCACATGGCGCAGATGCCATGGCGGGTTTCGCAGGTGATCGGCGAACGCACCACGACTTCGTCGACGCTCATCTGCTCGAGGAAATCGACCCACTTCTCGTCGATCAGGGTACCGGCCGGAACGATGACGTCATCGCCACCCGGCTTGAACACGTCACGCGCGATCACGCGGCCGAGCACGCGCTCGCCCAGCGGTTCGACCACGTCGCCGCCTTCGATGTGCGGGGACATGACCAGGCCGTGTTCGGTGCCGCAATCGATCTCGGTCACTACCAGGTCCTGGGCCACGTCGACGAGACGACGAGTCAGGTAACCGGAGTTCGCGGTCTTCAGTGCGGTATCCGCCAGACCCTTACGAGCACCGTGAGTGGAGATGAAGTACTGGAGTACGTTCAGGCCTTCACGGAAGTTCGCGGTAATCGGAGTCTCGATGATCGAGCCGTCCGGCTTGGCCATCAGGCCACGCATACCGGCGAGCTGACGGATCTGGGCCGCGGAACCCCGCGCACCGGAGTCCGCCATCATGTACATGGAGTTGAAGGACTCCTGGTCGACTTCCTTGCCCTCGCGATCGACGACCTTCTCTTTCGAGAGGTTGGCCATCATCGCCTTGGACACTTCGTCGTTGGCCTTGGACCACAGGTCGATCACCTTGTTGTACTTCTCGCCCTGGGTTACCAGGCCGGAGGCGTACTGGGTCTCGATCTCCTTCACTTCCTCGGTGGCGGCGTTGATGATGCGCGCCTTCTCGTCCGGGATGACGAAGTCGTTCACGCCGATCGACACACCGGAGATGGTCGAGTAGGCGAAGCCGGTGTACATCAGCTGGTCGGCGAAGATGACGGTGTCCTTCAGACCCACCACGCGGTAGCAGTGGTTGATCAGCTTGGAGATCGCCTTCTTCTTCATCGACTGGTTGACCACGTCGAACGGCAGGCCGGCGGGCACGACCTGGAACAGCAGCGCACGGCCGACGGTGGAGTCGACGATGCGGGTGTTGGCGGTCAGGGAGCCGTCTTCGTTCTTGATCTTCTCGTTGATGCGCACTTTCACGCGGGCGTGCAGGGACACCTGGCCGCTGCGGTACGCGCGGTCGACTTCCTGCAGGTCGGCGAAGGCCATGCCCTCGCCTTTCGCGTTGATGGCTTCACGGGTCATGTAGTACAGACCCATTACCACGTCCTGCGACGGCACGATGATCGGCTCGCCGTTGGCGGGCGAGAGGATGTTGTTGGTCGACATCATCAGCGCGCGCGCTTCCAGCTGGGCCTCGAGGGTCAGCGGAACGTGAACGGCCATCTGGTCACCGTCGAAGTCGGCGTTGTACGCCGCGCAGACCAGCGGGTGCAGCTGGATCGCCTTGCCTTCGATGAGCACCGGCTCGAACGCCTGGATACCCAGACGGTGCAGGGTCGGCGCACGGTTCAGCAGTACGGGGTGTTCGCGGATGACTTCGGCGAGAACGTCCCAGACCTCGGGCAGTTCGCGCTCGACCATCTTCTTCGCGGCCTTGATGGTGGTCGCCATGCCACGGGCTTCGAGCTTGCCGAAGATGAACGGCTTGAACAGCTCGAGGGCCATCTTCTTGGGCAGACCGCACTGGTGCAGGCGCAGGGTCGGGCCGACGGTGATAACCGAACGACCGGAGTAGTCCACGCGCTTGCCGAGCAGGTTCTGACGGAAGCGACCTTGCTTGCCCTTGATCATGTCGGCCAGGGACTTCAGCGGGCGCTTGTTCGAGCCGGTGATGGCGCGACCGCGACGGCCGTTGTCCAGCAGGGCGTCGACGGCCTCCTGCAGCATGCGCTTTTCGTTGCGCACGATGATGTCCGGAGCGGCCAGGTCGAGCAGGCGCTTCAGACGGTTGTTACGGTTGATCACGCGACGGTACAGATCGTTCAGATCGGAAGTCGCGAAGCGGCCGCCATCCAGCGGAACCAGCGGACGCAGGTCCGGCGGCAGCACCGGCAGGACGGTCAGCACCATCCACTCGGGATGGTTGCCGGAGCCCTGGAAGGCTTCCATCAGCTTCAGGCGCTTGGACAGCTTCTTGATCTTGGTTTCCGAGTTGGTCTGCGGAATCTCTTCGCGCAGGCGACCAGTCTCGTGCTCCAGGTCGATCTGGTTGAGCAGCTCGCGAACGGCCTCGGCGCCCATGCGCGCGTCGAAGTCGTCACCGAACTCTTCGAGGGCTTCGAAGTACTGCTCGTCGTTCAGCAGCTGGCCCTTCTCCAGGGTGGTCATGCCCGGATCGATCACCACGTAGCTCTCGAAATAGAGCACGCGCTCGATGTCACGCAGGGTCATGTCCAGCAGCAGGCCGATACGGGACGGCAGGGACTTCAGGAACCAGATGTGGGCGACCGGCGAAGCCAGCTCGATGTGACCCATGCGCTCGCGGCGCACCTTGGCCAGGGCGACTTCCACGCCGCACTTCTCGCAGATCACACCACGGTGTTTCAGGCGCTTGTACTTACCGCACAGGCACTCGTAGTCCTTCACCGGGCCGAAGATCTTGGCGCAGAACAGGCCATCGCGCTCCGGCTTGAAGGTACGGTAGTTGATGGTCTCCGGCTTTTTAACTTCGCCGAACGACCAGGAACGAATCATCTCGGGCGAGGCCAGACCAATACGGATGGCATCGAACTCCTCGATTTGACCCTGGTTTTTCAACAGATTGAGCAAGTCTTTCAAGGCCTTTCCTCCTCACGGACCCGGTGCGGCGGCTGACCGCCGCACCGTTCTATCGTCACGTGTTATTCGGTTTCCAGTTCGATATCGATGCCGAGCGAACGGATTTCTTTGATCAGCACGTTGAAGGACTCGGGCATGCCGGCCTCCATGCGGTGATCGCCATCCACGATGTTCTTGTACATCTTGGTACGGCCGTTCACGTCGTCCGACTTCACGGTCAGCATTTCCTGCAGGGTGTAGGCGGCACCGTAGGCTTCCAGCGCCCAGACCTCCATCTCCCCGAAACGCTGGCCACCGAACTGCGCCTTACCACCCAGCGGCTGCTGGGTAACCAGGCTGTAGGAGCCGGTGGAACGTGCGTGCATCTTGTCATCGACCAGGTGGTTCAGTTTGAGCATGTACATGTAACCAACGGTGGTCGTACGCTCGAACTGGTTGCCGGTGCGGCCGTCGAACAGGCGCATCTGGCCGCTTTCCGGCAGGTCGGCCAGCTTCAGCATGGCCTTGATCTCGCGCTCCTTGGCACCGTCGAATACCGGGGTAGCCATGGGCACGCCGCCCTTCAGGTTGTTGGCCAGAGCGGTGATCTCGTTATCGGAGAGCTCGTCCAGGCTTTCCTGACGGCCGCCGATCTCGTTGTAGATCTCGCCCAGGAACTTGCGCAGCTCGGCGATCTTGCGCTGCTCTTCGAGCATGCGATTGATCTTCTCGCCCAGGCCCTTGGCCGCGAGGCCCAGGTGGGTCTCGAGGATCTGACCGACGTTCATACGCGACGGTACGCCTAGCGGGTTCAGAACGATGTCCACCGGAGTGCCGTTGGCGTCGTGCGGCATGTCTTCGACCGGCATGATCACCGAGACCACACCCTTGTTACCGTGACGGCCGGCCATCTTGTCGCCCGGCTGGATGCGGCGCTTGATGGCGAGGTAGACCTTGACGATCTTCAGCACGCCCGGAGCCAGGTCGTCGCCCTGCTGCAGCTTGCGCTTCTTGTCCTCGAACTTGTCGTCGAGCATCTGACGGCGGTCGCTGAGGTAGGCCTGGGCCTTCTCCAGCTGCTCGTTCAGGGCGTCTTCGGCCATGCGCAGCTTGAACCACTGGCCGCGCTCGAGGCCTTCGAGGTACTCGTCGCTGATCTCGGTGCCTTTCTTCAGCGCCGGGCCGCCTTCGGCGACGGAGCCGACCAGGGCGGAACGCAGACGCTCGAAGGTGGCGCCTTCGACGATGCGGAACTCTTCGTTGAGGTCCTTGCGGATCTCGTCGAGCTGCATCTTCTCGATGGACAGGGCGCGGCTGTCGCGCTCCACGCCGTCGCGGGTGAAGACCTGTACGTCGATGACGGTGCCCTTGGTGCCGGTCGGCACGCGCAGGGAGGTGTCCTTAACGTCGGACGCCTTCTCACCGAAGATCGCGCGCAGCAGCTTCTCTTCCGGAGTCAGCTGGGTCTCGCCTTTCGGGGTGACCTTGCCGACCAGGATGTCGCCAGCCTGCACTTCGGCGCCGACGTAGACGATACCGGCTTCGTCCAGCTTGTTCAGCGCAGCTTCACCGACGTTCGGGATGTCCGCGGTGATTTCCTCTGGGCCGAGCTTGGTGTCGCGGGCGACGCAGGTCAGTTCCTGGATGTGGATCGTGGTGAAACGATCTTCCTGGACCACGCGCTCGGACAGGCAGATGGAGTCTTCGAAGTTGAAGCCGTTCCAGGGCATGAACGCGACGCGCATGTTCTGGCCCAGGGCCAGTTCACCCATGTCGGTGGACGGACCGTCGGCGAGGATGTCGCCGCGCGCGATCACGTCACCCTTGCTCACCAGCGGACGCTGGTTGATGCAGGTGTTCTGGTTGGAACGGGTGTATTTGGTCAGGTTGTAGATGTCCACACCGGCTTCGCCGGTCTCGACTTCGTCATCCACCACGCGAACCACGATACGGCTGGCGTCGACCGAGTCGATCACGCCGCCACGACGGGCTACCACGCAGACACCGGAGTCACGGGCGACGTTGCGCTCCATGCCGGTACCTACCAGCGGCTTGTCGGCGCGCAGGGTCGGTACAGCCTGACGCTGCATGTTCGAACCCATGAGTGCGCGGTTGGCGTCGTCGTGCTCGAGGAACGGAATCAGCGAGGCAGCGACGGAAACGACCTGCTTCGGCGAAACGTCCATGAGGGTGACGTCTTCCGGCGCCTTCACGGTGAATTCGTTCAGGTGACGTACGGCTACCAGCTCGTCGACCAGACGGCCTTTCTCGTCCAGGGTCGCGGAGGCCTGAGCGATCACGTGATCGGCCTCTTCGATGGCGGAGAGGAAGACGATGTCGTCGCTCACCAGGCCTTCCTTCACCACGCGGTACGGGCTTTCCAGGAAGCCGTACTTGTTGGTGCGGGCGTAGGTCGCCAGGGAGTTGATCAGACCGATGTTCGGACCTTCAGGGGTTTCGATCGGGCACACGCGGCCGTAGTGGGTCGGGTGTACGTCGCGAACCTCGAAGCCGGCGCGCTCACGGGTCAGACCGCCCGGGCCGAGTGCGGAAACGCGGCGCTTGTGGGTGATCTCGGAGAGCGGGTTGTTCTGGTCCATGAACTGCGAGAGCTGGCTGGAGCCGAAGAACTCCTTGATCGCGGCAGCCACCGGCTTGGCGTTGATCAGGTCCTGCGGCATCAGGCCTTCGCTTTCGGCCATCGACAGGCGTTCCTTGACCGCGCGCTCTACACGCACCAGGCCCACGCGGAACTGGTTCTCGGCCATTTCGCCGACGCAACGTACGCGGCGGTTGCCCAGGTGGTCGATGTCGTCGACGATGCCCTTGCCGTTACGGATGTCGACCAGGGTACGCAGTACGTCGACGATGTCTTCCTTGCTCAGCACGCCCGGACCTTCGATCTCGGTGCGGCCGATACGGCGGTTGAACTTCATCCGGCCTACGGCGGAGAGGTCGTAACGCTCGGCGCTGAAGAACAGGTTGCCGAACAGGGTCTCTGCGGCTTCCTTGGTCGGCGGCTCGCCGGGACGCATCATCCGGTAGATCTCGACCAGGGCTTCCAGCTGGTTGCCGGTGGAATCGATCTTCAGGGTGTCGGAGATGAACGGACCACAGTCGATGTCGTTGGTGTACAGGGTTTCCAGGCGCACGACCTGGGCCTTGGCGATCTTCGCCAGTACATCGACGGACAGCTCGGTGTTGCACTCGGCGATGATCTCGCCGGTAGCCGGGTGCACGACAACCTTGGCCACGGTACGGCCGATGAGGTAGTCGAAGGGCACTTCCAGCTCTTTGATGCCAGCCTTTTCAAGCTGGTTGATGTGGCGCGCGGTGATGCGGCGGCCCTGCTCGACGATGACCTTGCCAGCGCCATCCTTGATGTCGAAGCTGGCGATCTCGCCACGCAGACGCTGCGGCACCAGTTCCAGGTTCAGGGTTTCGCCCTTGATCTGGAACAGGTTGGTGTCATAGAAGCTGTTGAGGATTTCCTCGGTGCTGTAGCCCAGCGCGCGCAGCAGGACGGACGCCGGCAGTTTGCGGCGACGGTCGATACGGACGAACACGCAGTCCTTCGGGTCGAACTCGAAGTCCAGCCAGGAACCGCGGTAAGGAATGATGCGAGCGGAGTACAGCAGCTTGCCGGAGCTGTGGGTCTTGCCACGGTCGTGGTCGAAGAACACACCCGGGGAGCGGTGCAGCTGGGAGACGATGACGCGCTCGGTACCGTTGATGATGAAGGTACCGTTCTCGGTCATCAGGGGGATTTCCCCCATGTAGACTTCCTGTTCCTTGATGTCCTTGATCGCTTTGCTCGACGACTCTTTGTCGAAGATGATCAGGCGCACTTTCACACGCAGCGGGACGGCGAAGGTCACACCGCGCAGCACGCATTCCTTGACATCGAAGGCCGGCTCGCCGAGGCGATAGCCGACGTATTCCAGGGCAGCATTGCCGGAATAGCTGATAATCGGGAAAACGGACTTGAAGGCCGCATGCAGACCGATATCACGGATCTGATCCTTGCTTGCACCTGCCTGCAGGAATTCGCGATAGGAATCCAGCTGGATGGCCAGCAAATACGGCACATCCATGACGTCCGGCAACTTGCTAAAGTCCTTGCGGATACGTTTTTTCTCAGTGTATGAGTAAGCCATCAGCGTTCCCCAGCTTGGTCACCTGCTTGTTTGGCCTCTCCCACGGGAGCAGCCGAAAAATCGTGCAAACCTAGAGTTTGCGCCACCCCTCAGGGTGGGTTTTCACGCTACGGGCCGGCCCCCTAGGGCAGCCCGCCCATAACGGAAAAAGGCCGGTGGCAAAAGCCACCAGCCATCAGCCTGTCGCTTAACGCTCGGGCTGTAGACGCAAGGGGCGAGCTTACTTGAGCTCGACCTTGGCGCCAGCTTCTTCCAGGGCTTTCTTGGCAGCTTCGGCTTCTTCTTTCGAAGCGCCTTCCTTGACCACGCCCGGGGCGCCGTCAACGACAGCCTTGGCTTCTTTCAGGCCCAGGCCGGTCAGTTCACGAACGACCTTGATCACGTTCACTTTCTTGTCGCCAGCTTCGGCCAGGACGATGGTGAACTCGGTTTGCTCTTCGACAGCAGCAGCGGCAGCGGCCGGGCCGGCAGCAACAGCGGCAGCAGCGGTAACGCCGAACTTCTCTTCCATCG
The DNA here is from genome assembly GCF_029335315.1 of Pseudomonas citronellolis. Classification (GTDB taxonomy): domain Bacteria; phylum Pseudomonadota; class Gammaproteobacteria; order Pseudomonadales; family Pseudomonadaceae; genus Pseudomonas; species Pseudomonas citronellolis_A. The sequence goes on along the minus strand of NZ_JARJLT010000340.1, from coordinate 3,192 downwards.
CCTTGATCAGTTCAACGATCTGCATGACGGACATTTCGGATACGGCGTTGATGATGTCTTCGTTGGTCAGAGCCATGACTCTAATTCCTGTATTGGGCGACAGCGCGTACGCCGTCTATTAAACAAAAAAGGTTGAGAACGAACGGTTGCCTTAGGCAGCGGTCGCTTCTTTCTGGTCGCGAATAGCCGCCAGGGTACGAGCCAGCTTGCTGGTGGCGCCTTGAATCACGCTCATCAGCTGTGCAACAGCTTCGTTGTAGGTCGGCAGGGTCGCCAGAACGTCGATCTGATTGGCTGCGAGGAACTGACCCTCGAACGCGGCCGCCTTGATCTCGAACTTGTCCTGACCCTTGGCAAACTCCTTGAAGATACGAGCGGCAGCGCCCGGATGTTCAGTGGAGAAAGCGATCAGGGTCGGGCCTTTGAACACGTCGCTGAGCACATCGAACTGAGTGCCTTCAACGGCGCGCTTGAGCAGGGTGTTACGCACGACTTTCACGTACACGCCAGCTTCGCGGGCCTCTTTACGGAGTCCGGTCATTGCGCCGACAGTCACGCCACGGGCATCAGCCACGACAGCGGACAGACCGGCTTTGGCAGCCTCGTTGACTTCAGCGACGATGGCCTTCTTGTCTTCGAGTTTAATTGCCACGGGTTTACTCCTGGATGTTACCGATACGTCCAGCCGGAGCCGGACGGCGTGTTGGTGTCTGATTCGGCAAACGAATCGGGAGCACCATCTGCGTAGGCTTGAGGTTTAAGGCTTGCGCCGCCTACGGTCTTGGATAGCCCCCGCCAGGCAGGGACCCCAATACCTGCGGGAGATGGGCCAGGCCCACCTCCCGACTTTGTCTTGCTTAGGCGTCCAGAGAAGCCTGATCGATCTGCAGACCCGGGCCCATGGTGGTGCTCAGGGTCACGCGCTGAACGTACACGCCTTTCGAGGAGGCGGGCTTCAGGCGCTTCAGGTCAACCAGCAGAGCTTCGACGTTCTGCTTCAGTTTGACCGGCTCGAAATCGATCTTGCCAACGGAGGCGTGGATGATGCCGTTCTTGTCGGTACGGAAGCGAACCTGACCAGCCTTGGCGTTTTTCACGGCAGTGGCTACGTCCGGGGTCACGGTACCGACTTTCGGGTTCGGCATCAGGCCGCGCGGGCCGAGAACCTGACCCAGCTGACCGACAACGCGCATCGCGTCCGGGGAGGCGATGACTACGTCGTAGTTCAGGTCACCGGCTTTCATCTCGGCAGCCAGCTCGTCCATACCGACCTTGTCGGCGCCTGCAGCCAGAGCGGCTTCGGCACCCGGGCCTTGGGTGAAGACGGCGACGCGGACGGATTTGCCAGTGCCGTTCGGCAGAACGGTGGCGCCACGTACGACCTGGTCGGATTTACGCGGATCGACGCCCAGGTTGATGGCGATGTCCACGGATTCCTTGAACTTGATGGTCGACAGCTCGGCCAGCAGTTTGGCGGCATCTTCGAAGCCGTATTGCTTGCCGGCTTCAATTTTCTCGGCGATAGCCTTTTGACGCTTGGTCACCTTAGCCATTACACACCCTCCACGTTCAGGCCCATGCTACGCGCGGAGCCGGCGATGGTACGCACGGCCGCATCCATGTCAGCGGCGGTCAGATCGGCCTGTTTGGTCTTGGCGATCTCTTCCAGCTGAGCACGGGTAACGGTGCCGACTTTCTGGCTGTTCGGACGGCTGGAACCGCTGGTGATGCCAGCAGCTTTCTTCAGCAGTACGGAGGCCGGGGTGCTCTTGGTTTCAAAGGTGAAGCTACGGTCGCTGTAAACGGTGATGATCACCGGAGTCGGCAGACCGGGCTCCATGCCCTGGGTCTTGGCGTTGAACGCCTTGCAGAACTCCATGATGTTCACGCCGTGCTGACCCAGAGCGGGACCGACCGGCGGCGACGGGTTGGCTTGGCCAGCCTTTACCTGCAGCTTGATGTAAGCCTGAATTTTCTTAGCCATTTGCTACTCCAGTTACGGGTTCGAACGCCACAAGGGCTCCCCGGTTGCTTTCGCGTTTATCCCAATGACGACAAAACCCCGCAGCCTATGGCTGCGGGGTGGGAATTGCTTATGCCAGTTAGACTTTCTCGACCTGGCTGAACTCCAGCTCCACCGGGGTGGAGCGACCGAAAATGAGCACTGCGACCTGGATCCGGCTCTTTTCGTAGTTGACCTCTTCGACCACGCCATTGAAGTCCGCGAAGGGACCATCGATGACGCGAACGGTTTCGCCCGGCTCGAAGAGCGTCTTCGGCTTGGGCTTGTCGCCGCTATCGGCGACGCGACGCAGGATGGCCTCGGCCTCCTTGTCGGTGATCGGAGCCGGCTTGTCGGCGGTACCACCGATGAAGCCCATGACGCGAGGAGTGTCCTTGACCAGGTGCCAGGTACCCTCGTTCATCTCCATCTGGACCAGCACGTAGCCGGGGAAGAACTTGCGTTCGCTCTTGCGCTTCTGGCCGTTACGCATTTCCACGACTTCTTCCGTGGGAACCAGAATCTCGCCGAAGCCATCTTCCATGCCAGCCAGTTTGACCCGCTCGATCAGCGAGCGCATGACATGCTTCTCGTAACCCGAGTAGGCATGCACAACGTACCAACGCTTAGCCACGGAACACCCTTAACCTACGATCATGGAAACAAGCCAACCCAGCAGGGAATCGAGCCCCCACAGCACCAGCGCCATTACCAGCACCACTGCGACCACGATCATGGTGGTCTGAGTCGTTTCTTGGCGAGTCGGCCATACGACCTTGCGAATCTCGGCGCGCGCCTCTTTCGCCAACGTGAAGAAAGCGCGACCCTTGACGGTCTGCAGAGCCACGAAGCCCGCAGCAGCCGCCAGAACGAGAATACCGAGCACGCGATAGAGGAGCGGCTGCGCAGAGTAATACTGGTTAGCGACGACGCCAACCACAACAACCACAGCAACCAAGAGCCATTTCAAGATATCGAAACGCGATTCTTTGGCTTCAGCCTTCGCATTCATCTGCTAGGAATCCCGTTGAAGAAGTGCCAAATTTCGTCGAGAAATTTGGCAGGCCAGGAGGGAATCGAACCCCCAACCTGCGGTTTTGGAGACCGCCGCTCTGCCAATTGAGCTACTGGCCTAGAACAAAGTCAGGCCGACCATTATGCCGGCCTGAGAGGGAAAGATCAATCGATTA
>NZ_JARJLT010000033.1 GCF_029335315.1 Pseudomonas citronellolis | reverse complement strand
TGCAGGGCTGCCAGGCGGTGGCGCATCTGGCTGCGGTGGCCTCGGTGCAGGCCTCGGTGGAAGACCCGGTGGCCACCCACCGGAGCAACTTCATCGGCACCCTGAACCTCTGCGAGGCCATGCGCGAGCAGGGCGTGCGGCGCGTACTGTTCGCCTCCAGCGCGGCGGTCTACGGGCAGAACGGCGAGGGCACGGCGATCACCGAAGACCTGCCCAAGGCGCCGCTGACCCCCTACGCGGCGGACAAGCTGGCCGGCGAGTTCTACTTCGATTTCTATCGCCGCCAGCATGGCCTGGAGCCGGCGATCTTCCGCTTCTTCAACGTCTACGGCCCGCGCCAGGACCCGTCCTCGCCCTATTCCGGGGTGATCAGCATCTTCACCCAGCGCGCGCTCGACGCGCAGCCGATCACCCTGTTCGGCGACGGCGAGCAGACCCGCGACTTCATCTACGTCGGCGACCTGGTGCAACTGCTGGTGCAGGCCCTGGAGGCGCCGCGGGTGGCCGAGGGCGCGCTGAACGTCGGGCTCAACCAGGTGACCAGCCTGAACCAGCTGCTCGGCGAGATCGGCAAGCTGGTCGGCGGCCTGCCGCCGGTGACCCACGCCGCGCCGCGCGCCGGCGACATCCGCCACTCGCGCGCCGACAACGGCCGCCTGCTGGCGCATTACCGGCTGGAGCAGCCGACTCCCCTCGACGTCGGCCTGGCGCGCCTGCTCGGGCGCTGATCACCACCAGGGCTTGTTCAGCGCCAGGTAGAAGATGCCGCCCAGGCAGCCCAGCGTCAGGGCGCTGAGCAGCGCCTTGGGCGCCTTCGCGGCGCTGCGCAGGGCGAAGGCGGCGAGCACGATGTAGCCCAGCAGCAACCCCAGCTTGGCCTGCAGCCACAGTGGCAGCGGCCAGGGCATGGCCAGGTGCACCAGGCCCAGGGCGCTGAGCAGCAGCAGGGTATCCACCAGGTGCGGCGCCCAGCGCTGCCAGCCGGCGGTGCGCCGGCCGCCCCAGCTCAGCCCCAGGCGCCAGAGGAAGAGCAGGCTGCTGAGCACCGCGAGGCTGATGTGCAGGTGTTTTAGCCAGAGGTACATGGGCTTTCCCGTGAAATGACGAAAGGCGCCCGAAGGCGCCTTACGCTGGGGTGGGGTCCCCAGGAGTTGACTGCTTGTAGCTTAGAAGCGGTAACCGAAGCCGACCATGTAGACCCACGGATCGACGTCCACGTCGACCTTGGTCTTGTGTACGCCCAGGGCGCTCGGGCCGTCGACGCTGGCCTTGGTGTCGATGTCCATGTACCACACGGCGACGTTGACCAGGGCGTGTTCGTTGAGCATGTAGTCCATGCCCAGTTCCGCGGCCAGGCCCCAGGAGTCCTGCAGCTTCAGGTTGCTGAAGCCCTGGTCCTTGCGGTTGCTGGCGAGGTCTTCGTCGAAGAAGGTGGTGTAGTTCACACCCAGGCCGCCATAGGGCTGGAAGGCCGAGTTGGTGCCGCCCATCGGGTAGTACTGCAGCAGCACGGTCGGCGGCAGTTGCTTGATGTCGGCCAGCTTGCCGTCCAGGCCGGTCAGGCCGGTGGCGCGGTTCAGGCCCTTGACGTCGACCTGGTGATTGAAGGGGGTGGCGGCGACCAGCTCGACGCCGATCTTGTCGGTGAGCAGGTAGCTGAAGGTCAGGCCCAGCTGGGTGTCGCTGTCGACGGTGGCCTTGGTGCCGCCGACCTTGCCGCCGTCGAGCTTGATGTCGCTGCTGCTGTCATCCGGGGCGACGGTGGCGAAGCCGCCGCGAACGATGAAGTCACCGGCCTTGTGGCCCTGGATGTCCGCGGCCTGGGCGGCGAACGGCGTGGCGGCGACGGCGGCGAGCAGGGAGGCGGTGAGCCAGGACTTGCGCATGATGGTGGTGCTCCATGATGTTTCGAATAGTGTTGGTAGGCATCATGGTAGACAGCGTTAGAGGGTTCTTCTTGATTCAGCTCAATAAAGCCCGGACGTCGGCGTCGTAGACGGCCTGCGACTGGGTGTCGCAGGTCACTGCCCCTCTTCGTATTCGTAGGGCGCGACGCTCTCGGCCTGCAACTGGTAGCCGGCCTGGGCGAGGTCGCTGTCGATGTGCTTCACCTGCAGGCGTCCGCTGACCCAGTAGGGTTGGTACAGCTCGTCCATCTTCACGCCCTTGGCCTGGTGCACGTAGACGATCTGGTTCGACGGCGGTGGCGGCACGTGGATGCAGGCGCCGTAGTAGGGCACCAGGAGGAATTCGCTGACCTCGCCGTCCTGGCCGACGTCCAGCGGCACGATGTAGCCGGGCAGCTTCACTTCCTGGCCGTCGAGGGCCTGCACCACCGGCGCCGCCGGCGATTGCTGCTTGGCCGCCGGGCCGCTCTCGGCGTTCAGCGCGTCGCTCAGCTGCGACAGGTCGTGCAGCGGCACCGGCGGCGGGGGCGGCGGCGCGCCCTCGGGGATCAGCTGCGGCCAGGTCAGGGTGCGCGGGGCGTCGGCCCAGGCACCGGTGGCGGCGAGCAGGAGCAGGGCGAGCAGGGTGGCGGCGGTGTTCTTCATGGCGGTGGCTCAGATGCGGATCGACAGGCCATCGGCCAGGGATTGGCGGTAGGCGCGCCAGGCCGGCACGCAGCCGATGGCCACGGCGGCCAGCAGTATGCCGCCGAGCAGCGACCACTCATAGGCGCTGGGCGCGGCCAGTGGCAGGAAGATGCCGTAGTTGGCCTGCACGTAGCCCTGGGCGGTGGCGATGCCGATATACAGCAGGCCCAGTCCGAGCGCGACGCCGGCCAGGGCCAGGGCGAAGGCCTCGGCCAGCAGCAGGCTGAACACGTGCCAGGGGCGCGCGCCCACCGAGCGCAGGATGGCCATCTCGCGGCGGCGTTCGTTGAGGCTGGTGAGGATCGCCGTGAGCATGCCGATCAGCCCGGTCAGCACCACGAACAGCGAGACCACGAACAGCGCCTTCTCCGCCGTGCCCATCAGGCCCCAGAGCTCCTGCAGGGCGACGCCGGGGAGGATCGCCAGCAGCGGCTCGCCGTCGTATTCGTTGATCTGCCGCTGCAGGGTGAAGGTCGCCACCTTGCTCTTCAGGCCGAGCAGGAAGGCGGTGATGGCGGTCGGCTGCAGGTCCATGTGCCGCGCCTGGTCGGCGCTGATGCGCCCGGCGCCGCGTGCCGGCACGCCGTTCTTCCAGTCGACGTGCAACGCCTCCATGCCGGCCAGCGAAATGTGCAGGGTGCGGTCCACCGGCGTGCCGGTGCGCTTGAGGATGCCGACCACGGTGAACGGCTTGTCGTCGTGTTGCACCAGGCTGATGGTGCTCACCCCGTGGCTGAGCACGATGTGGTCGCCGAGCTTGTAGTGCAGCGCCTCGGCCACCTCGGCGCCGAGCACCACGTCGAACAGGTCCTGGCCGAACGGCCGGCCCTCGGCGAGTTGCAGCTGCTGGTCGCGGGCGTAGCGGTAGTGCTCGAAGTAGCCGGTGTCGGTGCCCATCACCCGGTAGCCGCGGTGCGAGTCGCCGAGGGAGATGGGGATGGCCCATTTCACCAGCGGGCTGGCCTTGACCGTCTCGAAGCTCTCCCAGCGGATGTTGTTGGTGGCGTTGCCGATGCGGAACACCGAGTACAGCAGCAGGTTGATCGAGCCGGAGCGCGCGCCGACGATCAGGTCGGTGCCGGAAATGGTGCTGGCGAAGCTGGCGCGGGCTTCGCTGCGCACCCGCTCCACGGCCAGCAGCAGGCAGGCCGAGAGGGCGATGGCGAAGACCGTCAGCCACGCGGTGAAACGGCGGTTGGAGAGGCTGGCGAGGGCCAGGCGCAACAGGTACATGCTCAGATTCCCGGGGCGCTGGCGGCGCGGTTGAGGTCGGCCAGGGACAGGCTGCGGTCGAACAGCCGCGCCAGGCTCTGGTCATGGCTGACGAACAGCAGGCTGGCGCCGGCCGCGCGGCATTCGGCGAACAGCAACTGGAGGAAGGCTTCGCGGGCGTCGGCGTCCAGCGCCGAGGTGGGTTCGTCGGCGATCACCAGCTCCGGCTGGCCGATCAACGCGCGCGCCGCGGCGACCCGCTGCTGCTGGCCGATGGAGAGGTTGTCGGCGCGCCGCCGCTGCAGGCTTTCGTCGCCCAGCCCGAGGTGCGCGAGCAGCGTGCGCGAGGCCTCGGCCACGCTGCCGTGGCGCTCGCGGGCGCGCGCCGCGCGGCTGCGCGAGAAGTGGCAGGGCAGCTCGACGTTCTCCTGCACCGAGAGGAACGGCAGCAGGTTGAACTGCTGGAAAATGTAGCCGGTGTGGTCGACGCGGAAGTGGTCGCGGCGCGCCGCCGAGAGCTGCGCCAGGTCTTCGCCGAGCAGGGCGATGCTGCCGCGCTGCGGCTTCTGCACGCCGCCCAGCAGGCCGAGCAGGGTGGTCTTGCCGCTGCCGGAGGGGCCCTTGAGGAACAGGGTCTCGCCACGGCCGAGGGTGAAGTGCGGGATGTCCAGCAGCTCCGCCTGGCCGGGCCAGGCGAAGCCGAGGTCGCGGAGTTCGAGCAGTGCGTCCATGGTGCCGATCAGAACTTCAGCAGGCTGCTGGCCGGGGTCAGCTCGGCGCCTTTCTGGCCGTTCGGGCCGATCAGCTGCACCACCAGCTTCTGGGTGCCGGGGAAGCGCTTGAACAGCGGGGCGAAGTCCAGCTCGCCCAAGGCCTCGGGGCTGGCGCAGGTCAGGGTGTAGTGGGCGTTGATGTCGCTGTGCTGGTGGCCTTCGTGCTCGTCGCCGTCGTCATCGTGGTCCTCGGCCTTGGCGTTGCCGAACAGCGGGCTCTGCAGCTCCACTTGGGTCACGCTGCACTGGGCCGCCAGCGGCGCGTCGATCAGCTCCAGCGGCTTGCCCAGCTGGGCGCGGGCGGCGGCCACGGTGGCCTGGTCGGCGGCGCTGCTGGCCGGGTGTTCGAAGCCGACGAAGTTCATCGCCGGGCTGTCCACTTCCAGTTCCAGGGTCTGGCCGTCGAGGGCGACGTTGAGCTGGGCCACGCCGTGCTCATGCTTGCCGAGACTGCCGTGCTCGTGGTCGTCGTGGGCCTGGGCGGCGGCGAAGGGAATCAGGGCCAGGGCAAGCAGCAGCGGACGCATGGGGTTCTCCAGCGGTGGCGGAATCGAAGGTGCGTTACGTTATAACGAAATGTTGCCGCTGGCTAGGGGCGTCGCCGGAGATTGGCGCGCCCGTCCGGGCGTGGGAGCATGCGCGCATGCAGGAGGAAACGAGCATGCGAATTCGCGGAAAACTGGGGGAATGGCCGGTGGACCTGACCCTGGAACTGGACGAGCTGGAATGGCAGCGCCTGGGCGCCGCGCTGCGGCAGGCGCCGGCGGCGCCGGAGGTGTCGCCCGGCGCGGCCGTGGACAGGACCCCGGCGGCGCCGTTGAGCGGCCCGGAGCGCCTCTGGCAGTCGGCCCGCGACCTGCTGCGCCAGGCCGGCAGCTGCGAAGGCCCGCAACTGCTCGACGAACTGGCCGCCCTGGCCGGCAGCGCGGGCGCGGCCAAGGGCCTGCTGGTGCGCCTGCGGCACAGCGCGAACGTGAAGATCGAGGTGCGCGACGGGACTCAGGTGTTTACCTGGGTCGAGGCCTGACGCAGGGCGTATCGGCGTATAACCGCGAACGGTTATACGCCCTACGTGGGGGCAGGATTGGCGTAGGGCGTATAACGCTCCGCGTTATACGCCGTTTATCCGACCTGTCCGTGGGCTTCGCGGCTGGCCACGGAGCCGCTGTTACGTGCCCGGCTCAATACAGCAGATTCGCCAGCTTGCGCCGGTAGGCGATCACCAGCGGGTGCTCGTTGCCGAGCAGCTCGAACACCTGCACCAGGGTCTTGCGCGGTGAGTCCTCGGCGTAGCCGCGGTTGCGCTGGAACAGCCGCAGCAGGCCGTCCATCGCCGCTTCGTACTGCTGCCGGGCCAGTTGCTGTACGGCGAGTTGGTAAGCCGCTTCGTCGTCGCCGGCGTCGGCCGCCAGGCGAGTCTTCAGGGTGGCGGCGTCGGGCAGGTCGGCGGCCTGGCGCAGGAAGGTCAGCTGCGCCTTGGCGGCGGCCAGGGCGGATTTGTGTTCGTCGCTCTTCACCGCGGCCAGTACGGTTTCGGCTTCGCCCAGTTCGCCGCGTTCGGCCAGGCAGCGGGCGTAGAGAATCAGCGCCGCGGCGTTGCCGTTGTCTTCGCTGAGCAGGGCCTTGAGCTGGGCCTCGGCCTCGGCGAAGCGACCTTCGGCGAAGGCCTCCTGGGCGGCGTCCAGCGGGTTGGCGGCCGGCGCGGCCGGTGGCTGCACGTGCTGCTCCAGCATCTGCCGCACGGCCGATTCGGGCTGCGCGCCGGCGAAGCCGTCGACCGGCTGGCCGTCCTTGAACAGCACCACGGTGGGCAGGCTGCGGATGCCGAAGCGCATGACGATGTCCTGCTCGATGTCGCAGTTCACCTTGGCCAGCAGCAGTTCGCCCTGGTAGGACTCGGTGACCTGCGCCAGCATCGGCATCAGCGCCTTGCAGGGCGCGCACCAGTCGGCCCAGAAGTCGACCAGCACCGGCTTGTGGAAGGAGTTCTGGATCACCAGCTGGTCGAAGTCGGCGGTGGTGACGTCGAAGATGTAGGGCGTGTCGCTCATGGAAGCTCTCGTCGGGCGCAAGGGGCGATGGGGATGCAGGTCACTATAGGTGGGGGCGCGGCGGACGGAAACAAGGCAGGGCTGCACGGCGTCCGCCGGGACGTAGGGCGAATAACCGTTCGCGGTTATCCGCCGTCGTGTCGGGTAACGCCCGAGGCGTTATGCGCCCTACAGCGGCCGGCTGGCGTGGTAGAGGCTGACCTTGCGGAATTCGTGGGGCTCGGCCAGGTCCGGCCAGGTGCAGGCGTCGAGGATGCCCAGGCGGCGGTACAGCGGGTGCTGGAAGTCGCGCACCCGCGAGTCGGCCACCAGCGCCTCGCGGCCCTTGCCGAGGAAGGCGTCGAGCAGCGGCAGGTTGGCGCGGTCGTAGAGCACGTCGGCGACCAGGATCAGGTCGTAGCGGTCCTCTTCGCCGAAGAAGTCCGCGGAATAGCGCAGCTGCACGCCGTTCAGCTCGGCGTTGGCGCGGCTGGCGGCCAGCGCCAGCGGGTCGAGGTCGCAGGCCACCACTTCGGCGGCCCCGGCCTTGGCCGCGGCGATGGCGGCGATACCGGAGCCGGCGCCGAAGTCCAGCACGCGCTTGCCGGCCACCCACTGCGGGCGCTCCGCCAGCCAGCGCGCCAGGGCCAGGCCGCTGGCCCAGCAGAAGCACCAGTAGGGCGGTTCCTCGAGGATGCGCCGGGTTTCCTCGGGGTTGAACTGGCGGTCCATGTTCAAGGCGTCGATCAGCCACAGCGAGATATCGCAGCCGGGCAGGCGCTCGGCGTTCAGGCGGGCGTCGCCGAGCAGTTCGCCCAGGGCGGCCTGCAGTTCCTCCGGCGCCTTCACGGGGCCGGCTCCAGGCGCAGTTCGCCGAGCGCCTGGGACTGCCCCGGGGCGATCGTCAGCGGGCGCAGGCGCCAGGCCAGCTGGCCGTTCTGCGCACCCCGCACGTGCAGTTCGATGCGGCCGCCGGCGGGGAAGTCGCTGGGGTCGTAGCGCAGGCTGAAGGGCAGGGCGCCGCCGTTGCCGACCAGGTCGAGGCTGGCCAGGGCGCGCTGCGGGCGGTCGCGCTCATCCATCAGCAACAGCGCCAGCTCCACTTCGGCGCCGTCGGGCAGGGCGCCGCGGCTGCTGGTGATCAGCCCGGACAGCTCGCGCTGGTTGGCTGCCAGCGGCGTCACCGCGACCTTGGCCGGGGCGTTGGCGGCGGTTTGCTGCGGGGCGGGTTGCTTGCTCGAGCAGGCGGCCAGCAGGGCCAGGGCGAACAGGCAGATCAGGCGGAGCGGCATGGGCGAAATCCCTCGCGACAGGTTCCAGGGCGGCGCCTGTATAGCCTAAAGCGTGCGGCTTGTCTCGGGGAGGGGCGGATGGGCTACCATGATCGTCCATTTCGTCGGGCCATTATCTGCCATGCATTGTCCTTTCTGCGGTGCCCACGACACCAAAGTCATCGATTCGCGCCTGGTCGCCGAGGGCGACCAGGTCCGCCGCCGCCGTGAGTGCCTGGCCTGCGGCGAGCGCTTCACCACCTTCGAGACCGCCGAACTGGTCATGCCCAGGCTGATCAAGCAGGACGGCAGCCGCCAGCCGTTCGACGAGGACAAGCTGCGCGCCGGCATGCAGCGCGCGCTGGAGAAGCGCCCGGTGAGCATCGAGCGCCTGGAAGAGGCCATCGCCCACATCAAGCACAAGCTGCGCGCCACCGGCGAGCGCGAGATCAAGTCGCGGGTGCTCGGCGAGCTGGTGATGGGCGAGCTGCAGAAGCTCGACGAAGTCGCCTACATCCGTTTCGCCTCGGTCTACCGGCGCTTCCAGGACCTCAACGAATTCCGCGAGGAAATCGAGCGCCTGGCGCGGGAGCCGTCCAAGGAATGAGCGCCGTCGACCAGGCCCACATGGCCCGCGCGCTGGAGCTGGCGCGCCAGGGCCTGTATTCCACCCACCCCAACCCCCGCGTCGGCTGCGTGATCGTCAAGGGCGGCCAGGTGCTCGGCGAGGGCTGGCACGTGCGCGCCGGCGAACCGCACGCCGAGGTCCACGCCCTGCGCCAGGCCGGCGACGCCGCCCGCGGCGCCACCGCCTACGTGACCCTGGAACCCTGCAGCCACTTCGGCCGCACCCCGCCTTGCGCGGACGCCCTGGTCAACGCCGGGGTCGCGCGGGTGGTGGCGGCCATGCAGGACCCCAACCCGCAAGTCGGCGGGCGTGGCCTACGGCGCCTGGCCGAGGCCGGCATCGAGGTCGCCTGTGGCGTGCTGGAAGCCGAGGCCCGCGAACTCAACGCCGGCTTCATCAAGCGCATGGAGACCGGCCTGCCGTTCGTCCGCGTCAAGCTCGCCATGAGCCTGGACGGGCGCACCGCCATGGCCAGCGGCGAAAGCCAGTGGATCACCGGGCCCGCCGCGCGCCGCGCCGTACAGCGCCTGCGCGCGCGTTCGAGCGTGGTGCTCTCCGGCGCCGATACCGTGTTGCTGGACGACGCGCGCCTGACCGTGCGCCCCGACGAGCTGGGCCTGGACCCCGAGCAGACCGCCCTGGCCGCCGCGCGGCAACCCTTGCGCGTGCTGGTCGACGGCCGTCTGCGGGTGCCGACCGACGCCGCCTTCTACCGTGCCGGCCCGGCACTGGTGGCCAGCTGCGCCGAGCGTGACGGCTTCGCCGCCGAGGGCCGCGAGCTGCTGGCGCTGCCCGGCGCCGACGGCCATGTCGACCTGGCCCGGCTGCTCGCCGAGCTGGGCGCGCGCGGCGCCAACGAGGTGCTGGTGGAAGCCGGGCCGCGCCTGGCCGGCGCCTTCGCCCGCCTGGGCCTGGTGGACGAGTACCGGATATTCGTCGCGCCCAAGCTGCTCGGCTCCTCCGCGCGGCCGCTGCTGGAGCTGCCGTTGGAGACGATGGCCGAGGCGCGCGAGCTGAAGATCACCGACATCCGCGCCGTGGGCGACGACTGGCTGGTCACGGCGCGGCCAGTCTGACGGAATTGGCTGTGCTACCCCCTGCGAATGCGGGGGGAGAGCAAACTGAACCTTCCGACTTGCGCCGGCCTGTGGTAAAACGCCACACGCGGCCAACGCTGTAACGGCCGCGATTGACGTTCTCAGGGCGGGGTGCAAGTCCCCACCGGCGGTAATGGCGCGCAATGCGTCTAGCCCGCGAGCGCTCGCCACGACCGGCTCACCGCCGCAGCGGCGAGGTCAGCAGACCCGGTGTGATTCCGAGGCCGACGGTAATAGTCCGGATGAAGAGAGAACGGGATGAACCTGCGCAAGGTGCGTCTGCACGCCTGCGCGTCGTGTCCCTTCGATCGGCATGCCCTGTTTTTCCCAAAACAGGAGTTTCAGCACCATGCATCACCCCTTCGTTCCCGCTGCGCTGGCCCCCTTCGGCCGGCACGCCCGTGCGCAAGCGTATTGCGCCTTCCGGGAGGCTACATGTTCACCGGCATAATCGAAGCCATCGGCAGCATCCGCTCGATCACCCCCAAGGGCGGTGACGTGCGCCTCTACGTCCAGACCGGCAAGCTCGACCTGGGCGACGTCAAGCTGGGCGACAGCATCGCGGTCAACGGCATCTGCCTGACCGCCGTGGAGCTGCCCGGCGACGGCTTCTGGGCCGACGTCAGCCGCGAGACCCTGGCGCGCACCGCCTTCCACCAGTTGAAGGTCGGCAGCCGGGTCAACCTGGAAAAGGCCCTGACCCCGACCACCCGCCTGGGCGGCCACCTGGTCAGCGGCCACGTCGACGGCGTCGGCGAGATCGTCAAGCGCGAGGATAACGCCCGCGCCATCCAGTTCACCGTGCGCGCCCCGCGCGAGCTGGCGAAGTACATCGCCCTCAAGGGCTCGATCACCGTCGACGGCACCAGCCTCACGGTCAACGCGGTGAGCGGCGCCGAGTTCGAACTGACCATCGTCCCGCACACGCTGGTCGAGACCATCATGGCCGACTACCGTCCGGGCCTTGAGGTCAACCTGGAGGTGGACCTGCTGGCGCGCTACCTGGAGCGCCTGTTGCTCGGCGACAAGGCCGCCGAACCCGCCGCCTCCGGCATCACCGAAGCATTCCTGGCCGAAAACGGCTTCATGAAGCATTGACAGGAGCTGCCCAGATGGCACTCAACAGCATCGAAGAACTGGTCGAAGACATCCGCCAAGGCAAGATGGTCATCCTCATGGATGACGAGGACCGCGAGAACGAAGGCGACCTGATCATGGCCGCCGAGTGCGTGCGCACCGAAGACATCAACTTCATGGCCAAGTACGCCCGTGGCCTGATCTGCATGCCGATGACCCGCGAGCGCTGCGAGCGTCTCGGCCTGCCGCTGATGGTGCAGCGCAACGGTTCCGGCTTCGGCACCAAGTTCACCGTCTCCATCGAGGCCGCCGAAGGCGTCACCACCGGCATCTCCGCCGCCGACCGCGCGCGCACCGTGCAGGCCGCGGCAGCCAAGGAAGCGGTGGCCGCCGATATCGTCAGCCCCGGCCACATCTTCCCGCTGATGGCCCAGCCCGGCGGCGTGCTGGCCCGCGCCGGCCACACCGAAGCGGCCTGCGACCTGGCGCGCATGGGCGGTTTCGAGGCTTCCGGGGTGATCTGCGAGATCATGAACGACGACGGCAGCATGGCCCGCCGTCCGGAACTGGAAGCCTTCGCCGAGCAGCACGGCATCAAGATCGGCACCATCGCCGACCTGATCCACTACCGCCTGATCCACGAGCGCACCGTCGAGCGCCTCGCCGAGCAGCCGCTGGACACTGAACTGGGCCAGTTCAAGCTGATCACCTACCGCGACTCGGTGGAAGGCGAAGTGCACCTGGCGCTGACCCTGGGCGACATCTGCGCCGAGACCCCGACCCTGGTGCGCGTGCACAACATGGACCCGCTGCGCGACCTGCTGATGGTCAACCAGGCCGGGCGCTGGAGCCTGCGCGCGGCCATGGCCAAGGTGGCCGAGGCCGGCAGCGGCGTGGTGCTGCTGCTGGGCCACCAGATCGGTGGCGAAGACCTGCTCGCCCACGTGCGCGAAATCGCCGCCAGCGCAGCGCCCAAGGCCGCGACCACCTACAGTACGGTAGGCGCCGGTTCGCAGATCCTCCGCGACCTGGGCGTGCGCAAGATGCGCCTGATGTCGGCGCCGATGCGTTTCAACGCGATATCCGGCTTCGACCTGGAAGTTGTAGAATACCTGCCCGCTGAATGAGTCCTGCCGCCGCGCCCCGCGCGGCGGTAGTCCTTGCAGCCCCATTTTTCGGGGCGCGCCTACGCGCCCCGGCTCTTTAGACAGATGAGATCCGCCATGACCCTGAAGACCATCGAAGGTACCTTCATCGCCCCCAAAGGCCGTTTCGCCCTGGTAGTCGGCCGCTTCAACAGCTTCGTCGTCGAAAGCCTGGTGCAAGGCGCCATCGACGCCCTGGTGCGCCACGGCGTCGCTGAAAGCGAGATCACCATCGTCCGCGCCCCGGGCGCCTTCGAAATCCCGCTGGTGGCGCAGAAAGTCGCCCAGCGCGGCGAGTTCGACGCCATCATCGCGCTCGGCGCGGTCATCCGTGGCGGCACCCCGCACTTCGAATACGTCGCCGGCGAATGCACCAAGGGCCTGGCCCAGGTTTCCCTGCAGTTCGGCGTACCGGTCGCCTTCGGCGTGCTGACCGTGGACTCCATCGAACAGGCCATCGAGCGCTCCGGCACCAAGGCCGGCAACAAAGGCGCCGAGGCTGCTCTTTCCGCCCTGGAAATGGTGAGCCTGCTGTCGCAGCTGGAGGCCAAGTGAGCAGCAACGACAACGGCACCCCGTCCAAGCCGGCCAAGCCCAACAAGATCGCCATGCGTCGCAAGGCCCGCAGCCTCGCGGTGCAGGCCCTGTACTCCTGGCACATGGCCGGCCAGCCGCTGAACGAGATCGAGGCGGCGTTCCGCACCGATAACGATTTCAGCGACGTCGACGGCGCCTATTTCCACGAGATCCTGCATGGCGTGCCGCGCCAGAAGAGCGAGCTGGAGCAGGAGTTCGTGCCCTGCCTGGACCGCCCGCTGGAAGAGATCGACCCGGTCGAGCTGGCGATCCTGCGCCTGTCCACCTACGAGATGCGCAACCGCCTGGATGTGCCCTACAAGGTGGTCATCAACGAAGGCATCGAACTGGCCAAGACCTTTGGCGCCACCGACGGCCACAAGTTCGTCAACGGCGTGCTGGACAAGCTGGCGCCGCGTCTGCGCGCCGCCGAGCTGCGCGGCGCCAAGCGCTGAGCCCATCGCGAGGCATGGGTGAGTTCGAGCTGATCCGTCGCTACTTCGCCGCGGCCGCTTGCGCGGGCGCGGCCGAAGGCGTGGCCCTGGGCATCGGCGACGACTGCGCCCTGCTGGCGCCGGGCGCCGGCCAGCAACTGGCGGTGTCCACCGACACCCTGGTGGCCGGCGTGCACTTCCCGGCGCTCTGCGATCCCTTCCTGCTCGGCCAGCGCGCGCTGGCGGTGTCCGCCAGCGACCTGGCGGCCATGGGCGCCGCGCCCCTGGCCTTCACCCTCGCGCTGACCCTGCCCGAGGCCGATCCGGCCTGGCTGGAAGCCTTCGCCCAGGGCCTCAACCACATGGCTTCGGCCTGTGGCCTGGCCCTGGTCGGTGGCGACACCACCCGTGGCCCGCTGAGCATGACCCTGACGGTATTCGGCCAGGTGCCCGCCGGCCAGGCGCTGACCCGCGCCGGCGCGCGTCCGGGCGACCTGCTCTGCGTCGGTGGCCCGCTCGGCGAGGCCGGCGGCGCGCTGGAGTTGGTGCTCGGGCGCCTGGCGGCCGAACCCGCGGTGGCCGAGCCGCTGCTGGCGCGCTACTGGTCGCCGCTACCGCAGCTGGCGCTGGGCCAGGCCTTGCGCGGCCACGCCACGGCGGCGCTGGACGTTTCCGACGGCCTGCTCGCCGACTGCGGGCACATCGCCCGCGCTTCTGCCGTGGCGCTGGTCATCGAAGCCGAGCGCTTGCCCGCCAGCGCGCCGCTGGAAAACCTGCTGGGCGCCGAACGGGCGCTGCAGGCCAAGCTCGGCGCCGGCGACGACTACGTCATCGCCTTCACCCTGCCGCCGGCCGAGCTGCCGGCGTTGCAGGCGCGCTGGCCGCAACTGGCGGCGATCGGCCGCGCCGAGGCCGGCGAAGGCGTGCGCGTGCTCGACGCCGGCGGCCACGACATCACGCCGCGCCAGGGCGGCTACCTGCACTTCACGGAGTAGAACCGCGTGACGGAACATCCCGACCAAGCCCCGGCGCAGCCCGTCCCCCCTTCGGTGTGGCGCAACCCCTGGCACTTCCTGGCCTTCGGCTTCGGCTCCGGCACCCTGCCCAAGGCGCCGGGCACCTGGGGCTCGCTGGTGGCCATCCCGTTCATCCCGCTGTGGCAGCTGCTGCCCGACTGGGGCTACTGGCTGATGCTCGGGGTCACCATGCTGTTCGGCTTCTGGCTGTGCGGCAAGGTCGCCGACGACCTGCGCGTGCACGACCACGAAGGCATCGTCTGGGACGAGATGGTCGGCATGTGGATCACCCTCTGGCTGGTGCCCGAGGGCTGGTGGTGGCTGCTGGTCGGCTTCCTGATGTTCCGCTTCTTCGACATCCTCAAGCCCTGGCCGATCCGCTGGATCGACCGCCACGTGCACGGCGGCGTGGGCATCATGCTCGACGACATCCTCGCCGGGGTCTTCGCCTGGCTGGCCATGCAGGGCGTGGTCTGGGCCTGGGCCCGCTGGTTGATCTGACAACAGCCGAATCCGTCACTGACGGCGCCGCGGCGTCCCTGTATCGTTGCGCGACCAGCCCGCGCGCCCGCCGACGAGGATCCCGATGATGCTGCGCCTGTTGTCCGCCCTGAGTCTCGCCCTAGCCGCCAGCGCGGCGCTCGCCGCCCCGCAGGTGTGGGTGGTCGGGCTGTTCCCCAATGCCGCGGTGCTCAACGTCGACGGCCAGCGCAAGTTCGTCCGCGTCGGCGAAACCGGCCCGCAGGGGGTGCAGGTGGTCAGCGCCGACGCGCACAAGGCGGTGCTGCGCGTCGACGGCGTGGAACGCACCTACGAGCTGAGTCGCGAGTACAACGCCAGCGGCTATTCGGCGCCGGCGCCGGTGCAGGAGATGAGCATTGCCCGCGGCGCCGGCGGGCACTACTGGGTGTCCGGCTCGATCAACGGGCAGAACGCGCAGTTCCTGGTCGACACCGGCGCCACCACGGTGGCGATGAACGAAGACGAGGCGCGTCGCCTGGGCATCGACTTCCGGGTGGTCGGCAAGCCGATGGTCGCCTCCACCGCCAGCGGCACCGTGAAGGGCTGGCGCATCAGCCTGAACAGCGTGAAGCTCGGCGGCATCGAGGTGCTGGGGGTGGACGCCAGCGTGCTGGAAGGCCAGTTCCCCACCGAAATCCTGCTCGGCATGAGCTTCCTCAACCGCGTCGGTTGGCGGGAAGAGCAGGGGATGATGTACATCCAGTCCAAGCACTGAGAGCCCCTCCACGGCCTGCTGCGCGTCGGCATAACCGCTTCCGCCTTGTTCTGCTCTAGCTCGCGAGGCCGTGAAGGGGCTCTGCACAAGCGGCGATCTATCGATGGCTTCGATAGCCGAGTTGCGGATTTCGCAATGACGGTCGCCCCGGCACTGCTGTTACAATGCCGGCTTCTTCCTACTGTCTGACTTTCAGGAGTTTCCGGTGTCCGTCGTGTTCGTCGCCGCCTCCAAACTGCCCACTCCCTTCGGCGAATTCACCATGCATGGCTTCCTCGACGAGGAAACCGGCAAGGAACATGTCGCCCTGACCATGGGCAAGATCGACGACGGCCAGCCGGTGCTCGGTCGCCTGCACTCCGAATGCCTGACCGGCGACGCGCTGTTCAGCCTGCGTTGCGACTGCGGCTTCCAGCTCGAAGGCGCGCTGTCCGCCATCGCCCGTGATGGCCGTGGCGTGCTGCTGTACCTGCGCCAGGAAGGCCGTGGTATCGGCCTGCTGAACAAGATCCGCGCCTACGAGCTGCAGGACCAGGGCGCCGACACCGTCGAAGCCAACCTCAAGCTCGGCTTTGGCGCCGACCAGCGCGACTACGCCATGTGCCTGCCGATGCTGCAGCACCTGGGCGTCAGCTCGCTGAAGCTGATGACCAACAACCCGCGCAAGGTCAAGGCGCTGGAAGGCTACGGCCTCACCGTGGCCGAGCGCGTGCCGCTGCAGAAGGGCCTCAACCCGCACAACAAGCGCTACCTGGCGACCAAGGCCGGCAAGCTCGGGCACATGCTCGGCGAGCTGCACCAGGGCGAGGCGGAGATCGAGGCGCAGTGAGTCGCGCCGCCGCGTTCGGCCGCCAGGCGCGTCTCTGGTGGCTGCACCTGGCGCTGGCCCTCGGGCCCTTGCTCGCGCTGCTGCTGTGGGGCTTCGAGATCGACGCCCTGGCCGTGCTGGCCACCCCGCTGTACATCGCCGCGCTGCTCTCGATGTTCGTCACCCTGCCGCTGTTCCGTCGCTACAAGTTCGCTCTGATCGCCGCCGGTAAGGCCCGTGACACGGCCGACGAGCCCGCCGCCTGGGCGGAGCTGGCGCTGGCCCGGCGCAACGGCGCCTACGCCGCCGGCCTGCCGGCCTGGATCGGTGCGCTGGCCTGCTTCACCGACCTTTCCGGCGTGGCGCTGATCCTTCTCGGCGTCACCAGCCTGCTGATCCTCTGGCTTTACCGCCTGCCGCGCCAACTGCTCTGATGCGTAGCCTCGCCGCCCTCCTGCTGCTCTCGCTGTGCCTGCCGGTGCTGGCGGCGCAGCGGGTGGTGAGCCTGTCGCCGTCGATGACCGACAGCGTGCTGGAGCTGGGCGCCGGCGCGCGCCTGGTCGGTGTGCTCGACGGCGACGAACGGCCAGCGCAACTGGCCGCGTTGCCCTCGCTGGGGCGCTACGGGCAGCTCAACCTCGAACGCCTGCTGAGCCTGCAGCCGGACCTGGTGCTGGTCTGGCCCGGCAGCATTCCCGACGCCCAGCTGGCGCGCCTCAAGGGCCTCGGCCTGACGCTGTACAGCGCTGAGCCGCACACGCTGGACGATATCCCCAGGCAATTGGAGACGCTCGGCGCGCTGCTGGGCGCGGAAGAAAAGGGCCGCAGCCTGGCCGCCGATTTCCGCGAACGCATCGCCGGGCTGCGCCGCGACTACGCCCGCGAGCGCCCGTTGCGGCTGTTCTACCAGGTCTGGGATCGCCCGCTGTACACCCTCGGCGGCCCGCAGGTGGTCAGCGACGCGCTGCGCGTGTGCGGGGCGCGCAACCTGTTCGACGACCTGACCCAGCCGGCTCCGCAGGTGGGCATCGAATCGGTGCTGGCCCGCGACCCGGAAGTGATACTGGCGCCCAACCCCGCGCAGGCGGCCGAGTGGCAGCGCATGCAGCAGCTGAGCGCGACCCGCCTGAAGCAGCTCTGGGTGCTGCCCGACCGCAACCTGGAGCGGCCGAGCTACGCGATGCTGGCGGCGACCGAGAAGCTCTGCCGCCTGCTCGCCACCGCGAAGACCTCGGACTCACCGTAGGGCGCATAACGCCCCGGGCGTTATCCGCCGTTTCCGCCGGACAGGCGCTGCGCTGCGCTGGCCGGCGGCGGATAACCGCGAACGGTTATCCGCCTTACACCAGATCGGGCCGCCGATCAGAAGCCTTCCAGCACGATCTTGCCCTTGGCCTTGTTGCTTTCCAGCAAGGCGTGGGCGCGGCGCAGGTTGGCGGCGTCGATGCGGCCGAAGTGCTCGCCCAGCGTCGTGCGCAGCACACCCTGGTCGACCAGCCGCGACACCCGTTGCAGCAGGCGGTGCTGCTCGATCATGTCGTCGGTCTGGAACATCGAGCGGGTGTACATGAACTCCCAGTGCAGCGACAGGCTCTTCTGCTTGAGCAGGCCGACGTTCAGGCTCGCCGGATCGTCGATCAGGCCCAGGCGGCCCTGTGGGCGCAGGCTGGCGACGATCTGTTCGAGGTGGCTGTCGGTGTGGGTCAGGCTGGCCACGTGGGTCACCTGGCCGACGCCGATGCGCTTGAGCTCCTCGCTCAGCGGCTTGCCGTGGTCGATCACGTGGTGCGCGCCGAGGTCGCGCACCCACTGCTGGGTGTCCGCCCGCGAGGCGCTGCCGATCACGGTGACGCCGGTCAGCTGGCGCGCCAACTGGGTGAGGATGGAGCCGACGCCGCCGGCCGCGCCGACGATCAGCAGGCTCTGCCCGGCGCTGGCCGCGCCTTCGGCGATCTGCAGGCGCTCGAACAGCAGTTCCCAGGCGGTGATGCTGGTCAGCGGCAGGGCCGCGGCCTGGGCGAAGTCGAGGCTGGACGGCTTGGCGCCGACGATGCGCTCGTCCACCAGCTGCAGTTCGGCGTTGCTGCCCGGGCGGGTCAGGTCGCCGGCGTAGAACACCTCGTCGCCGGGGCGGAACAGGCTGACCTCGCTGCCCACCGCGCGGACCACGCCGGCGGCGTCCCAGCCCAGCACCTTGTACTCGCCGGCCGCCGGTTCGGCGCGCTGGCGCACCTTGGTGTCCACCGGGTTGACCGAGATGGCGCGCACTTCCACCAGCAGGTCGCGCGGGCCGGGCGTCGGCTCCGGCAGCTGGATGTCGAGCAGGGCGTCGGCGGCGTCGATCGGCCGGCTGTGGGTGTAACCGATGGCTTTCATGCTGGCTCCTCAGTCGATGCGGTTCATCAGGCGGATGTCGAGTTCGGCCAGGTCGGCCTGGGCGGCCTTGACGAAGGCCTGGAAGTGAGGGCTGGCCTCGTGCTCGGCGATGGCGGCTTCGTCGCGCCACTGCTCGACCATGTAGATCAGGTCCGGGTCCTTGCGGTCGCGGTGCAGGTCGTACTGGACGCACCCGGCCTCGGCGCGCGACGGTCCGCGCAGGTCGGCCAGCCGGGCCTGGAGTGCATCGGCGCGGCCGGGCTTGGCGCGGATGATGGCGATCAGGGTGATGGGCGTGCTCATCGGGACTCTTCCTTGCGGCGGTGGGGGATGGGTGCATCCTCCGCTCTTTCGTTATCAGGAAAAACCGGGTAGGAAGAGAGTCTCTTTCAAAGGAATTTTGAAAATGCTGCGCCTCGATGATCTCCAGGTGTTCGTCCGCACCGCCGAGCGCGGCAGCCTGTCCGCCGCCGCCCGCGAGCTGGAAGTGTCGCCGGCGGTGGCCAGCGCCGCGCTCAAGCGCCTGGAGGGAGCGCTGCAGGTGCGCCTGTTCGCCCGCTCCACCCGCAGCCTGCGGCTGACCGCCGAGGGCGAGCTGTTCCTCGGCCACGCGCGGGCGTCGCTGCAGAGCCTGGAGGAGGGCCGCCAGCGCCTGGCCGGCGGGCGCAGCGAGATCGCCGGGACGCTGCAGGTATCGGCGCCCTCGGACCTGGGCCGCAACGTGCTGCTGCCGTGGTTCGACGCCTTCCAGGCGCAGCATCCGCGCCTGCACCTGCGCCTGCTGATCAGCGACCGCCAGGCCGACCTCTACCGTCAGCCGGTGGACGTCGCCATCCGCCTCGGCCTGCCGCCGGACTCTAGCCTGGTGGCGCTGCCCCTGGCGGCGGACAACCGCCGGGTGCTGTGCGGCGCCCCGGCCTACTTCGCCCGTCACGGTAAGCCGCAACGGCCCGAGGAACTGGCCCGGCACAACTGCCTGCTGTACATGCTCGGCGGGCGCGTGCACGAGCGCTGGAGCTTCAGCGATGGCGAGCGCGAGCAGGTGGTGGAGGTGGGCGGCGACCGCGTCTGCGACGACGCCGACGTGGTGCGCCGCTGGGCCGTGGCCGGGCGCGGGCTGGTCTACAAGTCCTGGCTGGACGTGGCTGCCGACGTGCGCGCCGGGCGCCTGGAGGTGGCGTTGCCGGAGTATCTGGGCGAGGCCGCGCCGCTCAATCTGTTCTGCCCGCACCGCGAGCAGCTGAGCCCGCCGGTGACGCTGCTGCGCGAGTTCGTCCGCCAGCGCTGCGCCGAGCACCTGCGCGGCGCGCCCTGGCGCTGAGGCTCAGAGCGGGCGGTAGCGTGCCACGGCGTGGCTCAGGTCCCAGCCGACCGACAGCGAGAACACCAGCAACAGCGCCGGCACCAGACACCACCAGGCGCGTTTCGGCAGCGCCGGCAGCGGCTGGCGCAACTGGCTGAGCCAGAGCGCCGCGGCGCACACGGCGGCGGCCAGCAGCGCGCCGGCGATCACGTCGCTGGGCCAGTGCGCGCCCAGGTACAGGCGCGAACCGGCGATCCACGCCGCCGGCAGCATGGCCAGCAGCAGCCAGGTCAGGCGCACCCGTGGCGAGCCTTCGCGGCTGGCCAGCACGCCGAGCACCAGGAAGCAGGCGAAGGACGCCGAGCTGTGTCCGCTGGGCATGCTGAAGGCGCTCAGCGGGTCGGCGATCACCTCCGGCCGGGCGCGGCCGAAGAAGTGCTTGAGGGTGGTGTTGAGCAGCGCGGTGGCGAGCAGCGTGCCGCCGGCGAACAGGGCGTGGCGCCACTTGCGCAGGGCCAGCAGGAGCACGCTGAGCAGCACGCCGACGATCACCTGGGTGCGGAAGTCGCCCAGGCGCGTCACCGCCACCATCACCTCGTTGAGCCATGGGCTGCGCTCCTGCTGGATCAGCGTCATCAGGCCGTGGTCGAGGGCGTCCAGGTACGGCCAGCCGAGCAGCACGCCGAACAGCAGCGCGGCGCTCAGCCCGGCGGCGATCAGCGCGGTGCCGTGACGGCGCTTGAGGCAGGCGTGGATCAGCGCGCCGCCGAGCACGGCGAGGCCGCCGGCGACCACCGCCATCTCCGGCCAGAAGCCTTCCGGCAGCGGCAGGCGCAGGGCCGCGCCGGTGCTCCAGCCGGGCAGCAGGTAGGCCACCGACCAGCCGCCGGCGGCCAGTATCGATACCGCCAGGAAGCGCCCGAAGGGCATGTCGAGCATGCCCGCCACCAGCGGCAGGAACGGCCGCAGGGCGCCGATGAACCGCCCCACCAGCAGGCTGGCGACGCCGTAGCGGGCGACGAAGCCCTCGGCCCCGGCCAGCCATTCCGGATGCCCGCGCAGCAGCGGCAGGCGGCGGATGTCCTGGTGGAAGCGACGGCCGATGAAGTACGAGCAGAGGTCGCCGAGCAGGCCGCCGGCGAAGGCCAGCAGCAGCGTCTGGCCCAGGCCCAGGGCGCCACCGCCGGCGAGCACGGCGAGGGCGAAGAGCATCACCACGCCGGGCAGCACCAGGCCGACCACCGCCGCGCATTCGAGGAAGGCCACGAGGAAGACCAGCAGGCCCAGCCATTGCGGGTGGCCGGCGATCCATTGATTGAAGAGTTCCAGGCTCATGTGCGGTGCGGTTCCGAACTGTCCAGCAAGTAGTAGTCGCGTCCTTCGACCTGGCCGCGGCGCAAAGGGTTTCGTGTGCAGAAAGGCGCGAAGGCGGCGTCGACGAAGCGGTACATCAGGTGCTCGTCGCGGCCGTGGGGGATGCCCAGGCGGCTGGCCTGGATGACCTGCGAGGGGGTGTCGCCGAGGTCGTCGACGAACAGCCGATGGGCGTCGAAACGCTGCGCGTCCCACTCCGGCACCTTCAGGCCCATGGCCTTGCACAGCAGGGTCTGGCCGGCGCAGAGCTTGCCCAGCGGGCGTTCGCCGCCGTCGGCGGCGGGGTTGAGCCGGCGCATGCGGGCGAGGGCGTCGTCGCCGCTGACGCGGTCCATCCACGGGTGGCCGGACTTGATCAGTACGGCGTTGCCCGGGCCGCCGGCGCTGAAGTTCAGCGAGTCGCCGCCGCGCGCGTAGTACATGTAGATGTGCCCGCCGTCGAGGAACAGCGCCTTGCGCTTCTCGGTGTAGCCGAGGGAGGCGTGGCTGCCTTTCTCGGCCAGGTAGTAGGCCTCGGTCTCGATGATCCGGGCGGACAGCCAGAGGTCGCCGACGCGGTGGCGAATCACCTTGCCCAGCAGTTCGCGGGCCACCAGCAGGGCGTCGCGGTCGAAGAAGGCGTCGGGCAGTGGTCGGGCCTGCGGCCAGGGCAAACCAAGGATGGGTTCGGCGGACATGGGATTGTGTGAGGTCCAGAGCGCTCTTAGGCTGACCGATGATAATAACAAGAGGCTGAATCATGGCTGAACGCGTCCGCGCCGACAGCGCGCACAT
This sequence comes from Pseudomonas citronellolis, assembly GCF_029335315.1. Taxonomy (GTDB): domain Bacteria; phylum Pseudomonadota; class Gammaproteobacteria; order Pseudomonadales; family Pseudomonadaceae; genus Pseudomonas; species Pseudomonas citronellolis_A. The sequence goes on along the minus strand of NZ_JARJLT010000033.1, from coordinate 2,340 downwards.
CACCCCCAGCGCGCACTACACCGGCTATGTGTGGTTCCGCCACCAGCTCGCCGAGCCGGCCTTTGCCACCGCCTTCGGGCGCTGGGTGCACGGCTGCGTGGCGCCGATCAACTGGGGCGCGCGCCTGGGCTTCGGCCTGAACATCGAAGACTTCCTGCTGCAGCGCCACCTGCTGATCGACGCGCGCCTGCGCCAGGCCATCGAGCAGCGCGGCGCCACCCAGGTGGTGGAGATCGCCTGCGGCCTGTCGCCGCGCGGGCGACGCTTTCGGCAGCGTTATCCACAGCTGGACTACCTCGAAGCCGACCTGCCGCCGATGGCCGCGCGCAAGTCGGCGCTGCTGCGCGAGCAGGGCTGGCTGGACGAGCGGCACCGGGTCAGCCCGGTGGACATCCTCGCCGCCGACGGCCCGCACAGCCTGGCCGCGCTGTTCGCCCAGCTCGACCGCCGGCGTCCGCTGGTGGTGATCACCGAGGGCCTGGTGAACTACTTCCAGCGCCCGCTGATCGAGGATTTCTGGACCCGCCTGGCGGCGACGCTGGCGGACTTCCCGGCGGCCACCTACCTCACCGAGCTCTACCCCGACCTGCGCGAGCACCCGCGCTATCGGCAGATCCGCTGGGGCGTCGGCCTGATTGGCCGGCTGACCCGTGGCGGTTACCCGCTGCACTACCGCAGCGAGGCGGAGATCGCCAGCGCCTTCAAGGGTTGCGGCTTCGCCGGCGTGGAGGTGCTCGACCCGCAGGTCCACGGCGCCGAGCTGTGCCTGCCGCGCGGACGCCTGCCGAGCCTGGTGCGGGTGATCGAAGCCCGCACCTGAGTTGCGTTTGTGGTGATGGGGATCGCTTCGCGTTCAGGCGCGAGCCTGGGTGGCGGATAACGCTTGGGGCGCTATGCGCCCTACGGGGCTCGGCGTAGGGCGCATGACCGTTCGCGGTGTCAGGCGGCGCGAGCGCCTTGCTGCAGCGGCGTCACCAGGGCCGCCAGGCTGGCGCTGGCCTGGGGTTCGCCGTGGGGGAAGATGAAGGCGAAACCGTCGACGGTGCGGCGCAGCGGCAGGATGTCGAGTTCCGCCAGCCCGCTGATGGCGATGCGCCAACCGCGTTGCGGCAGTTCCGCCGGCAGTTCGGCGTGCACTAGGCCGCCGAAGTAACCGACTTCCGCCAGTTCGCAGCGCCATTCGCCGCCTTCGGCGTGGTGCAGCAGGGCGCGCGGCTGCGGCGGCGCCAGACGCGGCTCGAAGCGCCGCTCCAGGTGCGGCAGCTGCTGGCGCTGGAAGCGCGTGCTGCCGGCGGCGTCACGGGGCAGCGCGCGGCCTTCGAGGAACGGCGTATAGAGGCGGGCGCAGGCGCCGCGCCGTTCGAACTGGGCCAGGTGGTCGGCGTCGTGGATCAGGGCGAACTGCGCGTCGCCGCAGGCCAGGGCGAACTCGGCGTGCTCCCAGGGCTGGGTGAAGTGGTCGTATTCGCCGGCCAGCACCAGGGTCGGGCATTGCGGGTGGCGCGCGAAACCGCCGAAGGCCAGCAGGCGCCGGCTGTTCTGCCGGTAGCGCTCGACTTCCGCCGGGGTGAGGCGCTGCAGCTGGCGCAGCAGGGCCTTGCGGAATACCGGTGAGACGCCGGTGTCGGCCAGCCGCAACGGGTTGATCAGGCCGGTCAGCACGCCGTTGGCGAAGGGTTCGTGCTGGCCCAGGTCGAGCCGCGCCAGGGCTTCTTCCAGCAGCGCGCGGGCGCCGGGGCGGCCGAACGCGGTGATGCCGGCCAGCAGCAGGCGCGCGCAGCGCTTCGGGTGGCGGGCGGCGAACAGCGCGGCCAGGGCCGAACCGTAGGACAGGCCGATGGGCATCAGCGGCGGCAGCTGCAGTTCCTCGGCGAAGGCGGCGATCAGGTCGGCCAGGTCCTCCAGGCTCAACTGCGGCGCCAGTTGCAGGTTGCCGCCCTGGCTGGGCAGGTCGAGGAGGATCACCGGGTGTTCGGCGAGCAGCTCGCTGACCTCGCTGGCGAACGAGCGGAAGCTCTGGAACGCGCCGCCGAGCAGCAGCACCGGCGGGCGCGGGTCGCAGGCCTGGTGGGAGAAGGCCTGGTAGTGCAGTTGCCAACCGTCCAGTTCGAGCGTCGCCGGGGCGGCGCTGAGGGTCTGGGCGCTGTAATCGGTGCGATAGCGCATGGCGTGTCTCCGGCGGTGTTCCGCCTCTTGTTGTTCTTCCCTGGCGTGCCGGACGGTGAAGGGCTGGCGTTCCGCGACCGGGTGGCTCCAAGGTAGACAGCGCGCGGACTTTTGTTTACCCAACCTTCGGGCGGGCGCGAACGCCGGTGCTCGGCGCGGGTGTCACTGTCCCGT
>NZ_JARJLT010000339.1 GCF_029335315.1 Pseudomonas citronellolis | reverse complement strand
CGCCGGCGGAAACCGGGCGGCCCGGCGAAAAAGCGCGGGACGCAGCCTTGGAAGTGTAGAAAAGTGCCCGGAAAGGAATAATCAGGCAATAATAAAAATATTATTGCCATACAGGGACAATCCAGATGAATCGCTGGGAAGGCCTCGACGAATTCGTCGCGGTGGCGGAAACCGGGCAGTTCACCGCCGCCGCCGAGCGCCTGGGGGTGTCGTCCTCCCACGTCAGCCGGCAGATCGCCCGCCTGGAGGAACGCCTGCAGACCCGCCTGCTCTACCGCAGCACCCGACGCGTGTCGCTGAGCGAGGCCGGGCAGACTTTCCTGCAGCACTGCCAGCGCCTGCAGGACGCACGCGACGAAGCGCTGCGGGCGGTCAGCGACCTTTCCGCCGAGCCCAAGGGGCTGCTGCGCATGACCTGCGCGGTGGCCTATGGCGAGCGTTTCGTGGTGCCCCTGGTGAATGCCTTCATGGCCGACTACCCGCAACTGCGGGTGGAGATGGAGCTGTCCAACCGCCAGCTCGACCTGCTCCACGAGGGCTTCGACCTGGCCATCCGCCTCGGCCGCCTCAGCGACTCGCGCCTGGTGGCCACGCGCCTGGCGCCGCGGGTGATGTACCTGTGCGCCACGCCGGCCTACCTGGAGCGCCACGGCGCGCCACAGGCGCCGGCGGAGCTGGCGCTGCACAACTGCCTGGTAGGCAGCAGCGACATCTGGACCTTCCTCGAGAATGGCCGCGAGACCCAGCACCGGGTCCAGGGCAACTGGCGCTGCAACAGCGGCCAGGCGGTGCTCGACGCCGCCCTGCGCGGCTTCGGCCTGTGCCAGCTGCCGGACTACTACGTGCTGGAACACCTGCGCAGCGGGCGCCTGGTTTCGCTGCTGGCGGAACATCAGCCGCCCAATACCGCGGTCTGGGCGCTCTACCCGCAGCAGCGCCACCTGTCGCCGAAGGTGCGCCAGCTGGTGGACTTCCTCAAGGACGGCCTGCAGCGAATCCACCCCGGTTTGTCCTGACGCAGGGCCGTTTCCGACGATTCGGTTAGACTTGCCGTTTGTCCCGCTACCCTGCCAAGGATGCCGCCATGTCCGCCCTCTCCGCTTTCCGCGAGCGCTACCTGCTGCGTTTCTGGTCTCCCTTGCCGACCCTGGTCGCGCTCGGCGTCGCCTCCGCCTACTACTTCGCCCTGACCGGCACCTTCTGGGCGGTCACCGGCGAGTTCACCCGCTGGGGTGGCCACGTGCTGTCCTGGTTCGGCGTGCCGGTGCAGGACTGGAGCTACTTCAAGATCATCGGCCTGCAAGGCACCCCGCTGGATCGCATCGATGGCGTGATGATCATCGGCATGTTCCTCGGCGCCCTGTGCTGTGCGCTCTGGGCCGGCAATGTCAGCCTGCGCTGGCCGACCAGCCGCCGACGCCTGCTGCAGGGCCTGGTGGGCGGCATCATCGCCGGTTTCGGCGCACGCCTGGCCATGGGCTGCAACCTGGCGGCGTTCTTCACCGGCATCCCGATGTTCTCGGTGCATGCCTGGGCTTTCATGCTCTCCACTGTGATCGGCGCCTGGTTCGGCGTGAAGCTGAGCCTGCTGCCGTTCCTGCGCATTCCACTGAAGGTCACCGGCAAGGCCGCCAGCCTGCCCGACGCCGCCAGCCTCGCGCGCCGCGCGCAGCGCCAGTGGCGCCTGGGCCTGGCGGTGCTGGCCGTGGCCGCGCTGTTCGCCGCCTGGCGCTTCGAGGTGTCGCTGGTGCTGGGCCTGGCCGCGCTGTTCGGCCTGCTGTTCGGCGGCCTGATCGAACGCGCGCAGATCTGCTTCACCAGCGCCGCCCGCGACCTCTGGACCACCGGCCGGACCAAGGCCGCCTTCGGCATCCTGCTGGGCATGGCCGCGGCTTGCGTCGGCACCTTCGCCGCGATCCACCTTGGCGTGGCGCCGAAAACCTTCTGGATGGGCCCGAACGCGGTGATCGGCGGCGTGCTGTTCGGCGTCGGCATCGTCCTCGCCGGCGGCTGCGAGACCGGCTGGATGTACCGCGCGATGGAAGGCCAGGTGCATTTCTGGGTGGTCGGCGTCGGCAACGTCATCGGCGGCACCCTGGTGGCGGTGTACTGGGACGCACTGGGTAGCGCCCTGGCCCTGCCCTATCCCAAGCTCAACCTGCTGCAGATGTTCGGCCCCGGCGGCGGCCTGCTGCTGACCTTCGCCGGTCTGGCCCTGTGCATGCTGCTGGTGCAGTTGAACGCCAACCGATTCACCCGTTCGAGGAAAACCGCCAATGAGCGCGAACAAGACGCCGACGCTGTCGCTTGACCTGCGCGGCGAGCACTGCCCGTACAACGCCATCGCCACCCTGGAAACCCTGGAGACGCTGAAGCCGGGCGACCTGCTGGAAGTGGTCACCGACTGCTCGCAGTCGGTGCACGGCATCCCCGAGGACACTCAGCGCCACGGTTACAACTGCCTGGCGGTGGAGCAGCACGGCGCGCTGTTCCGCTTCCTGATCGAGGTGCCGCTGCTCGGCTAGTCAGGCGGACTCGCCATGGCCGGCATGACGGCCATGGCGATGCAGAAAATCGTGGATATGCCCGGGGAAGCGCGAAGCGACCCAGGCGAACAGGCCGTACTTGAGCAACTTGCCCGCGAATACCATGGCCAACGCAGCGGGGTAATCCAGCGGCGCGTTGGCCAGCGCCACCAGCATCGGCGTTTGCGGCAACGGCGAGAGCACCACCACGAAGAGCGCCAGCAAGTGATAGTCGCGGGTCCACGCCATGACCCGCAGCCAGGTCGGGTCCTGCAGCATCTGCGGAAAGTGTGCGTAGAGGCTCGCCCATCCCATGTGGTGCGCGGCGATCATCAGCAGCAGCGCGCCCAGGCCGCTGCCCAGCGCGCAAGACAGGGCTATGCCGAGCCAACGCCGTGGCACCAGCAGTACCGCCGGCACCACCACCGAGGTGATGGGATAGATGGCGAACAGCGTGCCCACCAGCGCCAGCCCCGTGCACAAGCAGGGCAATTGCCAGCCGTCGCCGGCCCGGCGCAACAGTCGATGCAGAACGCCTTCGAGCCTGGGGAGAAACATCGCAAGGCGTTTCATGCAAATACGCCTCAGCGCCTGCTGAAGGTTTGCTGCAAGCGCTGCAGGTCTTCCGGCGTGGTGACTTTGAGATTGTCGGCACGGCCTTCGACCATGCGCGGCGCATGACCCGCCCACTCCATCGCCGAGGCTTCGTCAGTGACGCCAGCGTCAGCCACCAGCGCATCGGCCAGGGCTCGGTGCAAGGCGCCAAGGTGGAACATCTGCGGCGTGTAGGCCTGCCAGATGACACTGCGATCCACGGTCTCGAGCACCCGGCCATCGGCGCCAACGCGCTTGAGGGTATCCCGCGCCGGGATGCCGAGCAGGCCACCGACCTCGTCGTTGCCCAACTCATCGAGTAATCGGTCGAGGTCACCACGGCTGAGGTTCGGACGTGCCGCATCGTGCACCAGCACCCAGTCGTCGCTACCGGCGCCCAGCTCGTTGAGCTTGAGCAGGCCGTTGAGCACCGAGTCGGCGCGTTCGCCACCGCCGTCGGCACGCAGGATGCGCGGGTCGGCGGCACAAGGCAGGTTCGGCCACCACGGGTCGTCAGCCGCCAGGCAGACCACCAGGCCCTTGAGCTGGGGGTGGCCAAGGAAGCAGTCGAGGGTGTGTTCGAGGATGCTGCGACCGGCGAGGTCGAGGTATTGCTTGGGGCGATCGGCGCGCATCCGCGAGCCGATGCCGGCGGCCGGGATCACGGCCCAGAAGGCGGGAAGGGAAAGGTCGCGGAATTTCATTGCGCCAGCTGGTAGAGGGTTTCCTTGTCCTTGATCATGCCGAGTTCGTGGCGGGCACGCTCCTCGACCGTCTCGGTACCTTTCTTCAGTTCCGCCACCTCGGCCTCGAGGATGCGGTTGCGCTCCAGCAGTCGCTGGTTCTCGCCCTGCTGGTCGGCGATCTGCTTCTGCAGGTCGGTCACCTGCGCCAGGCTGCCTTCACCCACCCATAGGCGATACTGCAGGCCAGCGAGGGCCAGTATCAGGATGAGGAACAGCCAGTAGGGGCTGCGCAGTTTACTGAGACGCAATTGACGACTCCATAAGAGAAGGGGTGGCTTCTGCCACCCCTTTCACCGTATCAGACTAGCGTCAGCCGCGGAATTCCGCGCGGCCACGGTACGGCGCCTTGGCGCCCAGCTGCTCTTCGATGCGCAGCAGCTGGTTGTACTTGGAGACGCGGTCGGAACGGCACAGCGAGCCGGTCTTGATCTGACCGGCGGCAGTGCCTACGGCCAGGTCGGCGATGGTGCTGTCTTCGGTTTCGCCGGAACGGTGCGAGATCACCGCGGTGAAGCCGGCGGCCTTGGCCATCTGGATGGCTTCCAGGGTCTCGGTCAGCGAACCGATCTGGTTGAACTTGATCAGGATCGAGTTGCCGATCTTCTCGTCGATGCCACGCTTGAGGATCTTGGTGTTGGTGACGAACAGGTCGTCGCCGACCAGTTGCACCTTGGCGCCGATCTTGTCGGTCAGGACTTTCCAGCCAGCCCAGTCGGACTCGTCCATGCCGTCCTCGATGGAGATGATCGGGTAGCGCTGGGTCAGGCCGGCCAGGTAGTCGGCGAAACCTTCGGCGCTGAACACCTTGCCTTCGCCTTCTAGGTCGTACTGGCCGTCCTTGAAGAACTCGGAAGAGGCGCAGTCCAGGGCCAGGGTCACGTCGTCGCCCAGCTTGTAGCCGGCGTTGGCGACGGCTTCGGCGATGGCGGCCAGGGCGTCTTCGTTGGAGGCCAGGTTCGGCGCGAAGCCACCTTCGTCACCGACGGCGGTGTTCAGGCCACGGGCCTTCAGCACGGCTTTCAGGTGGTGGAAGATCTCGGCGCCCATGCGCAGGGCGTCGGCGAAGTTCTTGGCGCCGACCGGCTGAACCATGAACTCCTGGATGTCGACGTTGTTGTCGGCATGTTCGCCGCCGTTGATGATGTTCATCATCGGCACCGGCATGGAGTACTGGCCGGGGGTGCCGTTGAGGTCGGCGATGTGCGCGTACAGCGGCACGCCCTTGGCCTGCGCGGCGGCCTTGGCGGCGGCCAGGGAGACGGCGAGGATGGCGTTGGCGCCCAGCTTGCCTTTGTTCTCGGTGCCGTCGAGGTCGATCATCGCGTGATCCAGACCTTTCTGGTCAGCCGCGTCCTTGCCCAGCAGCAGGTCGCGGATCGGGCCGTTGATGTTGGCCACGGCTTTCAGCACGCCCTTACCCAGGTAACGGCTCTTGTCGCCATCGCGCAGTTCGAGAGCCTCGCGGGAACCGGTGGATGCACCGGACGGGGCGCAAGCGCTGCCGACGATGCCGTTGTCCAGGATCACGTCCGCTTCAACAGTCGGGTTGCCGCGGGAGTCCAGGACCTCACGGCCCTTGATGTCGACGATCTTTGCCATTCTTGATAACACTCCGAAGATAGAAAAACGGGGCGGCTGGTGAGACGTTAGAACCTGTTCAAAGTTTCGCCGAGCGCAGCTCAGGCAAGGCGGAAGCAAGCGAAAAAGCGCAGTTTACACAGAGTAAATGAGCATTTTTCGATTGTTTCCAACGCAGCATGGGCAAGCGCGGGCAGACATTGTCAGGTTCTCAGGCAGTCTCGATGGTGGGGAAGTTCTTCACCAGGTCGTCCAACTGCTTGAGCTGGGACAGGAAAGGCTCGAGCTTGTTCAAACGCAGGGCGCAGGGACCATCGCATTTGGCGTTCTCGGGGTCCGGATGAGCCTCGAGGAACAGACCGGCCAGGCCCTGGCTCATGCCGGCCTTGGCCAGGTCGGTGACCTGGGCGCGGCGGCCGCCGGCGGAATCGGCGCGCCCGCCCGGCATCTGCAGGGCGTGGGTGACGTCGAAGAACACCGGGTACTGGAACTGCTTCATGATGCCGAAGCCGAGCATGTCCACCACCAGGTTGTTGTAACCGAAGGAGGAGCCACGCTCGCAGAGGATCAGCTGGTCGTTGCCGGCTTCCTCGCACTTGGTCAGGATGTGTTTCATCTCCTGGGGCGCAAGGAACTGGGCCTTCTTGATGTTGATCACCGCGCCGGTCCTGGCCATGGCCACCACCAGGTCGGTCTGCCGCGAGAGGAAGGCCGGCAGCTGGATGATGTCGCACACCTCGGCCACCGGGGCGGCCTGGTAGGGCTCGTGGACGTCGGTGATGACCGGCACCTTGAAGGTCTTCTTGATCTCCTCGAAGATCTTCAGGCCCTCTTCCATCCCCGGACCGCGGTACGAGTTGATCGACGAGCGGTTGGCCTTGTCGAAGCTGGCCTTGAACACGTACGGGATGCCGAGCTTCTCGGTGACCCGCACGTACTCTTCACAGACCTGCATGGCCAGGTCGCGCGACTCCAGCACGTTCATGCCGCCGAACAGCACGAACGGCAGGTCGTTGCCGATCTGGATGTCGCCGACGCGGATGATCTTCTGGGTCATGTTCAGGCCTTCCCGGCTTGCTTCAGGGCGGCGTTGACGAAGCCGCTGAACAGCGGGTGGCCATCACGCGGGGTGGAAGTGAATTCCGGGTGGAACTGGCAGGCGACGAACCACGGGTGATCCGGGGCCTCGACCACTTCGACCAGCGCGCCGTCGCCGGAGCGGCCGGAAATCTTCAGGCCGGCGGCTTCCAGTTGCGGACGCAGGTTGTTGTTCACTTCGTAGCGGTGGCGGTGACGCTCGATGATCACGTCCTTGCCGTAGCAGTCGTGCACCAGGGTGCCGGCCTGCAGCAGGCATTCCTGGGCGCCCAGGCGCATGGTGCCGCCCAGGTCGGAAGCCTCGGTGCGCACTTCGGTGGCGCCGGTGGCGTCCTGCCATTCGGTGATCAGGCCGACGACCGGGTGGCCGCTGGACTTGTCGAATTCGGTGGAGTTGGCATCGGTCCAGCCCAGCACGTTGCGGGCGTATTCGATGACGGCCACCTGCATGCCCAGGCAGATGCCCAGGTACGGAACCTTGTTCTCGCGGGCGTACTGCACGGCGGTGATCTTGCCTTCCACGCCGCGCAGGCCGAAGCCGCCCGGTACCAGGATGGCGTCTGCGCCTTCGAGCAGGCTGGTGCCCTGTTGCTCGATGTCCTCGGAGTCGATGTAGCGCAGGTTGACCTTGGTGCGACTCTGGATGCCGGCGTGGGTCATGGCCTCGATCAGCGACTTGTAGGCGTCGAGCAGCTCCATGTACTTGCCGACCATGGCGATGGTGACTTCACGCTCGGGGTTGAGCTTGGCGTCGACCACGCGGTCCCACTCGGACAGGTCGGCCGGGCCGCACTCCAGGCCGAAGCGCTCGACGACGAAGTCATCGACGCCCTGGGCGTGCAGCACGGACGGGATGCGGTAGATGGTATCGACGTCTTCCAGCGAGATGACCGCGCGCTCTTCCACGTTGGTGAACAGGGCGATCTTGCGGCGCGAGGACACGTCCACCGGGTGGTCGGAACGGCACACCAGGATGTCCGGCTGCAGGCCGATGGAGCGCAGTTCCTTGACCGAGTGCTGGGTCGGCTTGGTCTTGGTCTCGCCGGCGGTGGCGATGTACGGGACCAGGGTCAGGTGCATCAGCATGGCGCGGCGCGAACCGATTTCCACGCGCAGCTGGCGGATCGCCTCGAGGAACGGCTGCGACTCGATGTCGCCGACGGTGCCGCCGACTTCCACCAGGGCCACGTCGGCATCGCCGGCGCCCTTGATGATGCGACGCTTGATCTCGTCGGTGATGTGCGGGATCACCTGCACGGTGGCGCCCAGGTAGTCGCCGCGGCGCTCCTTGCGCAGCACGTCCATGTAGACGCGGCCGGTGGTGAAGTTGTTGTTCTGGGTCATGGTGGTGCGCACGAAGCGCTCGTAATGGCCCAGGTCGAGGTCGGTTTCCGCGCCATCGTGGGTGACGAACACCTCACCGTGCTGGAACGGGCTCATGGTGCCCGGATCGACGTTGATGTAGGGGTCCAGCTTGAGCATCGTGATCTTCAAGCCACGCGCTTCCAGAATGGCAGCCAAGGAAGCCGAGGCGATGCCTTTCCCCAATGAAGAAACAACACCACCCGTGACGAAGATGTAGCGCGTCATGAAAAGCCCTGAATGTCAGCGTTTAGGCGGCTGGGCCGCCGGGGAAGCGATGAATGGGCCGCGGCCCAAACCGCGGCGCATGCCGCTTAAAATAGCGAACTCCCGCTGATTCCGTGGGAATCGGCAGGAGCGGTACAAGACGGGAGCGTAGTCTACCGGAAAGGGCCTTTCAGCTCAAACCCGAGTCATTCGTCGGCGGCGTCCAGTGCAAGGTCCACCCCTGCTCGCCGGTGCGACGCAGTGCTGGCAGATTGGCCACCCCGAGCAGCTCGGGGCCGCGCCAGAGCAGCGGCAGGCGCATCCGCGCGAAGGCCGGCACGGCGTTTTCGTTGAGCAGGCGCTTGAGGTCGCGCTGGCCGCGACGGTCCAGTTGCAGGCGTTCGCCGCCGCGACGAAGGGTCACCCGCAGCGGCCCGACGGGCGGCGTTCCGTCGAGGCGCAGCGCGCCGTTATCCGGCAACGCCAGCGCGCGCAGCGGGTCCGGCCAGCCCAGTTCGAAATCCACGGCGCGCAGCCAGGCGCCGGCGAGCCACCAGACGCGCCCGCCACTGCGCCGCAGCTCTCCGCCGCCGAGACGCCAGATCGGCTCGGCGTCGCCGGCGGCGTCGCGCAGGGCCTGCCAGCCGGCCCAGTGGGCGCTGTCAGGCATGTCCGTGAAGGGCTCCAGCCAATGCCGCAGCGCATTGCGCTGGCGACTATCGCTCAGGCGCAGCAACGGCTCCAGGGCCAGCGACGGCACCCCCAGCCAGTCGAACGCGTGCGCCGCCTGGGCGGCGGCGATGTCCTGCCGCGCCAGCTCGCCCAGCAGGCCTTCCGCCTCGGCCAGGTGCGCCGCGCTGCGCGCGATGTTCGACGCAGCGTGCGGCCAGCGCTCGGCCAGTTGCGGCAGAACGCGCTGGCGCAGGTAGTTGCGGGCGAAATCGGTGTCGGCGTTGGACGGGTCCTCGACCCAGCGCAGGCCCTGCTCGCGGGCATAGGCTTCGAGTTCGCCACGGGAAACCTCCAGCAGCGGCCGCACCAGGGTGCCGCGTCCCAGCGCGCGAGCCGCCGGGATGCCCGCCAGGCCGCGCACGCCGGCGCCACGCAGCAGGCGGAAGAGCAAGGTCTCGGCCTGGTCGTCGCGGTGCTGGGCGGCCAGCAGGCAGTCGGTCGTTTTCAGATGTTTCGCAAAGGCGTCATAGCGGGCTCGGCGCGCGGCCCGCTCAAGGCTGGCGCCAGCGGCCACCTGCACGTACTCGACCCGCAAGGGCACGCCCAGCCCACGGCAGAAGGCCTCGCAGTGCGCCGGCCAGGCATCGCCGGCGGCTTGCAGGCCGTGATGGACATGGATGGCGCTCAGCGGCGGTAGCGCTTCGCGCTCGTCCAGCGTCGCCAGCAGGTGCAACAACACCGTGGAATCCAGCCCGCCGGAGAAACCGACCCGCCAGGCCGCGGCCCGGCGCCAGGGAGCCAGGGCGGAGAGCAGGCGTGCGTGCAGGGACATGGCGGTATTCGCTGGAGGCAGGTGCAGGCAAGGATAAGGCAGCGACGCGGGGCGCGGAAACGACGAGGGCGGAACCGTCGCCGGCTCCGCCCCCCCGCTGTGCCACCCGGCTGCCCGGGATCAGGCCACGCCGTAGCTCATCAGGCGCTCGTAGCGACGCTTGAGCAGCTCTTCGTTGCTCAGGCCCTTGAGCATGGCCAGTTGCGACTTCAGCGCGCCACGGATGCTTTGCGCGGCGGCGGCCGGGTCACGGTGGGCGCTGCCCAGCGGCTCGGGGATCACGGTATCGACGATGCCCAGGTCCTTCAGGCGCGCCGCGGTGATGCCCATGGCCTCGGCGGCTTCCGGGGCCTTCTCGGCGGTACGCCAGAGGATCGAGGCGCAGCCTTCCGGGGAGATCACCGCGTAGGTGGAGTACTGCAGCATGTTCAGGTTGTCGCAGACGCCGATGGCCAGCGCGCCACCGGAACCGCCTTCGCCGATGACAGTGGCGATGATCGGGGTCTTCAGGCGCGCCATGACGCGCAGGTTCCAGGCGATGGCCTCGCTCTGGCCGCGCTCTTCGGCGTCGATGCCCGGGTAGGCGCCCGGGGTGTCGATGAAGGTCAGGATCGGCATCTTGAAGCGTTCGGCCATTTCCATCAGGCGGCAGGCCTTGCGGTAGCCTTCGGGGCGCGGCATGCCGAAGTTGCGGCGGACCTTCTCGCGCACTTCGCGGCCTTTCTGGTGGCCGATGACCATCACCGGCTGGTCGTCCAGGCGGGCGACGCCACCGACGATGGCGGCGTCGTCGGCGAAGTGACGGTCGCCGTGCAGCTCTTCGAATTCGCTGAAGATGTGCTCGATGTAGTCCAGGGTGTAGGGCCGGCGCGGGTGGCGGGCGAGCTGGGCGATCTGCCAGCTGCTCAGGTTGCCGAAGATGTTCTCGGTCAGGGCGCGGCTCTTGTCTTCCAGACGGGAGATTTCGTCGCTGATATTGATGGAGTTGTCGTTGCCGACCAGACGCAGCTCTTCGATCTTGGCTTGCATGTCGGCGATCGGCTGTTCGAAATCGAGGAAGTTCGGGTTCATGGGCTTTCCGTCGGGCTGAAGGCGGCTGGGCCTGTTCCTGATGGCGCCCTACCTTACGGTATCGGGCGCCCAGGGTCGAGACTGGCGGGCGGGCGGCCTTTGGCCACCGGCCGCGCTAGCGGTAGTTGAGGAAGACGTTGTCGCGCCCGAACTGGTCACGCAGGGCTTGAATCAAGGAGTCGGCCGGGTCGATTCGCCAGTCCTCGCCGAACTGCAGGAGGGCGCGGGCGTCACTGGAACTGTAGTCGACGGTGACCGGGCAGTTGCCACGATGGCGCGTGCACAGGTCGGCCAGCCAGCGCAGGCGGTCGCCCTTCAGACCGTCGGCCGCGACCTTCAGGCGCAGGCTCTCGGCCAGCGCCGTGCGCGCCTCTTCCAGCCCCATGACGCGCTTGGCGCGCAGGCGCAGGCCGCCGGAGAAGTCGTCCTGGCTGACCTCGCCCTCGATCACCACCATGGCGTCGGTCTGCAGCAGGCCCTGGTTGGCGGCGAAGGCTTCGGCGAACAGCGAGGCCTCGATGCGCCCGGAACGGTCGTCGAGGGTGACGAAGCCCATCTTGTCGCCGCGCTTGTTCTTCATCACCCGCAGATTGACGATCAGCCCGGCCACGGTCTGGGTGTCACGCGCCGGCTTCAGTTCGACGATGCGCTGGCGGGCGAAACGCCGCACTTCGCCTTCGTACTCGTCGATCGGGTGGCCGGTGAGGTACAGGCCGAGGGTGTCCTTCTCGCCTTTCAGGCGCTCCTTGAGGGTCAGTTCCTTGGCCTTGCGGTGGTTGGCGTAAACGTCGGCCTCGGGCTCGGCGAACAGGCCGCCGAACAGGTCCATGTGGCCGCTGTCGTGGCTGCGCGAGGTCTGCTCGGCAGCCTTGATGGCTTCCTCCATGGACGCCAGCAGTACCGCGCGGTTGCGGTCGACATCGGCCAGGTAGGCCTTGGACTCTTCGTGGAAATACGGGCCCAGGCGGTCCAGCGCGCCGGCGCGGATCAGCGCGTCGAGGGTGCGCTTGTTGATGCGCTTGAGGTCGATGCGGTCGCAGAAATCGAACAGGTCCTTGAACGGCCCGCCCTCGGCGCGGCATTCGGTGATGGCCTCCACCGGGCCTTCGCCGACGCCCTTGATCGCGCCCAGGCCGTAGACGATCTGGTCGTCGTCGTCGACGGTGAAGCGGAATTCGGAGTTGTTCACGTCCGGCGCGAGGATACGCAGCTTCATGTGGCGGCACTCTTCGATGAGCGTCACCACCTTGTCGGTGTTCTGCATATCCGCGGTGAGTACCGCGGCCATGAACGGGGCTTTCCAGTGGGTCTTCAGCCAGGCGGTCTGGTAGGACACCAGGCCGTAGGCGGCCGAGTGCGACTTGTTGAAGCCGTAGCCGGCGAACTTTTCCACCAGGTCGAAGATGTTCCCCGCCAGGTTCCCATCGATGCCGTTGCTGGCGCAGCCTTCGATGAAACCGCCACGCTGCTTGGCCATTTCCTCGGGCTTCTTCTTGCCCATCGCACGGCGCAGCATGTCCGCGCCACCGAGGCTGTAGCCCGCCATCACCTGGGCGATCTGCATCACCTGTTCCTGGTACAGGATGATGCCGTAGGTGGGCTTGAGCACCGGTTCGAGGCCCGCATACTGGTAGTCCGGGTGCGGGTAGGAGATTTCTTCGCGGCCGTGTTTGCGGTTGATGAAGTCGTCCACCATGCCCGACTGCAGCGGGCCGGGGCGGAACAGCGCCACCAGTGCGATCAGGTCTTCCAGGCAGTCCGGCTTGAGCTTCTTGATCAGCTCCTTCATACCGCGCGATTCGAGCTGGAATACCGCCGTGGTCTCGGCCTTCTGCAGCAGGTCGTAGGTTTTCTTGTCGTCCAGCGGAATGCGGTCGATGTCGACCAGGTTATCGTCGCCGTTCTTGCGCTGGATGCGATGGATGATCTCCATCGCCCATTTGATGATGGTCAGGGTGCGCAGGCCGAGGAAGTCGAACTTCACCAGGCCCGCGGCTTCCACGTCGTCCTTGTCGTACTGGGTCACCAGGCCGGCGCCGTCCTCGTCGCAGGCCACCGGGGCGAAGTCGGTGAGCTTGGTCGGCGCGATCACCACGCCGCCGGCGTGCTTGCCGGTGCCACGGGTGACGCCTTCCAGCTTCAGGGCCATGTCCCAGATTTCCTGGGCTTCCTCGTCGGACTTGAGGAAGTCGCGAAGCATCTCTTCCTGCTCGAAGGCCTTCTCCAGGGTCATGCCCACTTCGAAGGGGATCATCTTCGACAGCTTGTCGGCCAGACCGTAGGACTTGCCCTGCACCCGCGCCACGTCACGCACCACCGCCTTCGCGGCCATGGAGCCGAAGGTGATGATCTGGCTCACCGCGTTGCGCCCGTAGGCGCCGGCCACGTAGTCGATCACCCGGTCGCGACCTTCCATGCAGAAGTCCACGTCGAAGTCGGGCATGGAGATACGTTCGGGGTTGAGGAAGCGTTCGAACAGCAGGTCGTAGGCCAGCGGGTCGAGGTCGGTGATCTTCAGCACGTAGGCCACCAGCGAGCCGGCGCCCGAGCCCCGGCCCGGGCCCACCGGCACGCCGTTGTTCTTGGCCCACTTGATGAAGTCCATCACGATCAGGAAGTAACCGGGGAAGCCCATCTGGATGATGGTGCCCAGCTCGAACTCCAGGCGGTCGACGTAGATCTGCCGCTTCTCTTCGTAATCCGGCGTGGTCTCCTTCGGCCAGAGCACCGCCAGGCGCTCCTCCAGGCCCTCGTAGGAGACGTGGCGCAGGTAGTCGTTGATGTCCATCCCTTCGAAGGGAATCGGGAAGTTGGGCAGGAAGTACTTGCCCAGCTGCACGTCGATGTTGCAGCGCTTGGCGATCTCGACGGTGTTCTCCAGCGCCTCGGGCAGGTCGCTGAACAGCTCGGCCATTTCCGCCGGGGTCTTCAGGTACTGCTCCTCGGAGAAGTTGCGCGAGCGGCGCGGGTCGTCCAGCGCGCGGCCCTCGCCGATGCACACGCGAGTCTCGTGGGCCTCGAAGTCCCCGGGCTTGATGAAGCGCACGTCGTTGGTGGCGACCAGCGGCGCGCCGCTGCGCTCGGCGAGGGCCACGGCGGCGTGCAGGTGTTCCTCGTCGTTGACCCGCGAGGTGCGCTGCACTTCGAGGTAGAAGCGATCCGGGAAGACGTCCATCCACTCGGCCAGCAGCGAGTCGGCGAGGACGTCGTTGCCCTCCAGCAGGGCGTGGCCAATCTCCCCTTCCTTGGCCGCCGACAGGGCGATCAGGCCTTCAGCCGCCTGTTTCAGCCATTCGCGCTCGATGATGATCTCGCCGTTGCGCTGGCCTTCCTGCCAGCCACGGGAGATCAGCTCGGTGAGGTTGCGGTAGCCCTTGGCGTTCATCGCCAGCAGGCACAGGCGGCTGAGCGGGCCGTCCTCGTCGCGGTTGGCCAGCCAGATGTCGGCGCCGCAGATCGGCTTGATGCCGGCGCCCATGGCGGTCTTGTAGAACTTCACCAGCGAGCACATGTTGCTCTGGTCGGTGATCGCCACCGCCGGCATTCCGGCCCCGGCCACCGCCTTGCACAACGGCTTGACCCGGACCAGGCCGTCTACCAGGGAGTACTCGGAGTGCAGACGCAGGTGGACGAACGAGGCGGTCATGGCGGTCCTATGCAACGCGGAAACGATAAGCGGCCGATTGTACCGGCCCGCTCCGCAAAGCTACAGGCTTCAGATCGCCACTGCCGCCCTGCGGCGGTCAGAGGATGCCGGACGGGCTTTCCAGCAGTGCGCGCACCGGGGCGAAGGAGCGCCGGTGGATGGGCGTTGGGCCCAGGCGCTTGAGCGCTTCCAGGTGCACGGGGGTCGGGTAGCCCTTGTGCCCGCCGATGCCGTAGCCCGGGTAGCGGTCTTCCATTTCCTGCATCTCGCGGTCGCGGGCGACCTTGGCGAGGATCGAGGCGGCGGCGATCGCCGGCACGCTGGCATCGCCCTTGATTACCGGAGCGGCCGGCACCTTGAGCTTCGGGCAGCGGTTGCCGTCGATCAGCGCGAGTTTCGGGGTGACGCTCAGGCCCTCCACCGCGCGCTGCATGGCCAGCATGGTGGCATGCAGGATGTTCAGCTGGTCGATTTCCTCGACTTCGGCGCGGGCGATGCACCAGGCCAGGGCCTTCTCGCGAATCTCGTCGAACAGCGCCTCGCGGCGCGCCTCGCTGAGCTTCTTCGAGTCGTTCAGGCCGAGGATCGGGCGCGCGGGGTCGAGGATCACCGCGGCGGTGACCACCGGGCCGCAGAGCGGGCCACGGCCCACCTCGTCGACGCCGGCGACCAGTTCCTCGACCAGTTCGAAGTCCAGGCCCATCTGCATCAGGGTTTCTCCACCAGGGCGAGCACCGCCTCGGCGGCCTGCGCGGACGCATCCTGGCGCAGCGCGCGATGGATGGCGTCGAAGGATTCGGTCTGCGCACTGCCGTCGTCCAGCAGCGGCAACAGGTTTTGCGCCAGGGCCTCGGAGGTCGCCGCGTCCTGGATCAGCTCGGGAGCCAGCAGGCGCCCGGCGAGCAGGTTCGGCAGCGACACGTAGGGGCTCTTCACCAGGCGCTTGAGGATCGAGTAGGTCAGCGGCGCGACCTTGTAGGCGACCACCATCGGCCGCTTGTACAGCAGCGCTTCGAGGGTGGCGGTACCGGAGGCGATCAGCACCGCGTCGCAGGCGGCCAGGGCCTCGTGGGACTGGCCATCGAGCAACAGCAGCGGCAGTTGCCGGCCCTGCAGCATCTGCTCCAGCTGGGCGCGTCGCTCTGGGCTGGCGCAGGGCAGCACGAAGCGCAGGCCCGGGCGCTGCTGCAGCAGGCGTTTGGCGGTGTCGAGGAACAGCGCGCCGAGCTTGCCGACCTCGCCACCCCGGCTACCCGGCAGCAGGGCCACGACCTCGGCCGCCAGCGGCAGACCGAGCTGTGCGCGGGCGGCGGCGCGGTCGGCGTCCAGCGGAATGGTGTTGGCCAGCGGGTGGCCGACGAAGCGCACCGGCACGCCGTGCTCTTCGTAGAATTTCGCTTCGAAGGGGAACAGGGCCAGCATCAGGTCGCAGGCCTGCTTGATCTTCAGCACCCGCTTCTGCCGCCAGGCCCAGACCGAGGGGCTGACGTAGTGCACGGTGCGGATGCCGGCCTGGCGCAGCTTCAGCTCGACGCCGAGGGTGAAATCCGGGGCGTCGATGCCGATAAACACGTCGGGGCGCGCGGCGATCAGGGTGCGGATCAGGTCCTTGCGGCGCTTGAGCAGCTCGCGCAGGCGGCCGAGGACCTCGACCAGGCCCATCACCGCCAGGCGTTCCATGGGGAATTCCGAGACCAGGCCCTGGGCCTGCATGCGCGGACCGCCGACACCGATGAACTCGATGTCGGGGTGGCGCTCGCGCAGGGCCTGCATCAGGCCGGCGCCGAGGATGTCCCCCGACGCCTCGCCCGCTACCAGGGCGACGCGCAGCTTGCCGCTAGCAACCGCCATGTTCAGCGGGTGATGCCGCGGGTGGAGCTCTGGATCGAGCCGCAGAACACCGCGACTTCAGGGAACTGCGCGGCGGATTCGGCCAGCTCGTTGAGCGCCTCTTCCACGGTCAGGCCCTGGCGGTACACCACCTTGTAGGCGCGGCGCAGGGCATGGATCGCCTCGGCGCTGAAACCGCGACGGCGCAGGCCCTCGAAGTTCATGCTGCGCGCCTCGGCGGGGTTGCCGAAGACAGTGACGTAGGCCGGCACGTCCTTGCCGATCGCGGTACCCATGCCGGAGAAGGCGTGGGCGCCGATGCGGCAGAACTGGTGGACCAGGGTGTAGCCGGAGAGGATCGCCCAGTCGTCCACGTGCACGTGGCCGGCCAGCGCGGTGTTGTTGACCAGGATGCAGTGGTTGCCGATCACGCTGTCGTGGCCGATGTGGACATAGGCCATGATCAGGTTGTGGTCGCCGATGGTGGTTTCCGAGCGGTCCTGAACGGTGCCGCGATGGATGGTCACACCCTCGCGGATCACGTTGTGGTCGCCGATCACCAGGCGCGTGGGCTCACCCTTGTACTTCAGGTCGGGAGTGTCCTCGCCGATGCTGGAGAACTGGAAAATCCGGTTGTGTCTGCCGATCTTCGTGGGGCCCTTGAGCACCACGTGCGGACCGATCACCGTACCTTCGCCGATCTCCACATCCGGCCCGACGATGGACCAGGGGCCCACTTCTACGTCGTCGGCCAGTACTGCCCGGGGGTCGATGATGGCGCGAGGATCGATCAAACTCATAGTTTGCGTTCCGCACAGATGATTTCGGCCGAGCACACCGGCTTGTCATCGACGGTGGCGTTGCAATCGAACTTCCAGATGCCGCGCTTGACGCTGATGAACTGGGCGTTGAGCTGCAGCTGGTCGCCCGGCAGCACCGGCTGGCGGAAGCGCAGCTTGTCGGAGCCGACGAAGTAGTACAGGGTGCCGTCGGCCGGCTTCACGTCGAGCATCTTGAAGCCGAGGATGCCGGCCGCCTGGGCCATCGCCTCGATGATCAGCACGCCCGGCATGATCGGATGCTGCGGGAAGTGGCCATTGAAGAACGGCTCGTTGATGCTGACATTCTTGTAGGCGCGAATGCGCTTGCCTTCGATGTCCAGCTCCACCACCCGATCCACCAGCAGGAAAGGGTAGCGATGAGGCAGGTATTCGCGAATCTCGTTGATGTCCATCATGTTCAGGGGAGCCTGTTCAGAAAAGGGAAACGCCAAAAAATGCGTGACTCACGCATCTGATGGAGTGTCTCCGCTTGGGGTCACGGCGGCCAGGCGCTTTTCCAGCTGTTGCAGACGACGTGCCATGTCGTCGAGCTGACGAATACGGGCAGCGCTCTTCTTCCATTCAGCCGCAGGCTGCATGGCCGTGCCGGATGAGTAGGCGCCCGGCTCGGTGATCGAGCGGGTGACCATGGTCATACCGGTGACGAAGACGTTGTCGCAGATCTCGATGTGCCCGACCAGGCCGACGCCGCCGGCGAGCATGCAATGCTTGCCGATCTTGGCGCTGCCGGAAATCCCGCAGCAGCCGGCCATGGCGGTGTGATCGCCGATCTGCACGTTGTGCGCGATCATGATCTGGTTGTCCAGCTTTACGCCGTTGCCAACCAGGGTATCCGACAGCGCACCGCGATCGATGGTGGTGTTGGCGCCGATCTCGACGTCGTCGCCGACGGTTACGCCACCGATCTGGGCAATTTTCAGCCAGGCGCCCTTCTGCTTGGCGAAGCCGAAGCCTTCGCCGCCGAGCACGGCGCCGGACTGGATGACCACGCGCTTGCCGATGCGCACGTCGTGGTACAGGGTCACGCGCGGGGCCAGCCAGCCGCCCTCGCCGATCACGCTGCGCGCGCCGACGAAGCAATGGGCACCCAGGGTGACGCCGGCGGCGATCTGCGCGCCCGCCTCGATCACCACGTAGGGACCGACGCTGGCGTTGGCATCGACGCTGGCGCTGGGGTCGACCACCGCGGTCGGGTGGATACCCGCCGGTGCCTTGGGCTTGGGATCGAACTGGTGCGACAGCCCGGCGTAGGCCAGGTAGGGGTCGGCCACCACCAGCGCGTTGCCGGCGAAGCCTTCGGCGTCGGCCGCGGTGAGCAGCACCGCGCCGGCGTTGGAGTCGACCAGGAACTTGCGGTACTGCGGGTTGGCCAGGAAGCTCAGTTGCTCCGGGCCGGCGTCCTGCAGGGTAGCCAGGCCGTGGATGACCACGGCCGGGTCACCGCGCAGCTCCGCCTGGAGCTGTGCGGCCAGATCGGCGAGGGTATACGACAGCGGGTTCATCATCAGCGCAGCTGGTTCATCCGCTCGATGACCTGGCGGGTGATGTCGTACTGCGGTTTGACGTCGACCACGGCGCCACGCTCGACCACCAGGTCGAAGCCACCTTTCTTGATGGTTTCTTCGACGGCCTGGTCCAGCTTCGGCTTGAGCTTCTTGAGCATCTCGCGGTCAGCCGAGGCCTTGGCTTCGTTCAGCTCCTTGGATTGGAACTGGAAGTCGCGGGCCTTCTGCTTGAAGTCGTTCTCGGCCTTGTCGCGATCGGCCTGGGACATCTTGCTGCCACCGTTGACCAGCTTGTCCTGCAGGGCCTTGGCGTCGGATTCCAGGCCACGCAGCTTGGTCAGCTGGGGACCGAATTTCTTCTCGGCGTCGACGGCGTACTGCTTGGCGGCGTCGGATTCGAGGAGCGCCATCTGATAGTTGAGCACCGCGATCTTCATATCGGCGAACGCGGGGCTCGCCATCAGGGCGGCGGTGATCAGAACGAGCTGGGTCAACTTACGCACAATGCACTCCTGCACAAAGCTAGGTTGTCTATACAACAAATCTTAGAAGGTCTGCCCCAGGGAGAACTGGAAGATCTGGGTTTCCGCGTTGTCCGGCTTCTTGATCGGGGTACCGAGGGCGAAGCTCAGCGGGCCGAGGGCGGTGATCCAGGTCAGGCCGACACCCACGGACATGGCCATGTCGTTCAGCTTGATACCGTCGCAACCCTGGGTGGTGGACAGCGGGCAGTTGGTGTCGAACACGTTACCCACGTCCCAGAACAGCACGGTACGCAGCTGGCTCTGGTCCTTGACGAACGGCAGCGGGAACAGCAGTTCGGCGCCACCGGTGATCATCACGTTACCACCGAAGGCTTGCGGGTCCTGGTCGGGGTCGGTGTAGCGACCCTTGGCGTCCGGACCGGAAACCACGGCACCGGTGGACGGGTCGACCACCCGGCTCGGCGTACTGCGCGGGCCGAGGGAGCTGTCCTTGAAGCCACGCACCGAGTTGAAGCCGCCGGCGTAGTAGTTCTCGTAGAACGGCAGGCGGTCGGTGGAGCCGTAACCGTCGCCGTAGCCCAGCTCGGTGTGGAAGCGCATGGTGTAGCTGTCGGACAGCGGCGCGAAGATCTGGCCACGGTAGTCCAGCTTGTAGAACGACAGGTCGCTGCCGGGGATGGTGGTTTCCAGCACCAGGCTCTGCGAGTGGCCGCGGCTGGCCATCACGCCCTTGTTCAGGGTGGACTCGGACCAGCCGATGGAGGCCTTGTAGTTGGTGAAGCTGTCGCCTTCCTGCTGCAGGAAGTCGAAGATCTCGTCGACGGTGTAGGCGCCGGTGTCGATGGTGTCGCGCTGCACGGTCAGGCCGTAGGTCAGGCGCGAGGTCTCGCTGATCGGGTAGCCGATGCTGACGCCGGCGCCGAGGCTGTTCACCGAGTAGTCGGAAACGTCGACGTCGAGCTTGTCGTAGTCGGTCTTGCGGTAGAAGGCGTTGTAGCCCAGGCTCACGCCGTCGACGGTCCAGTAGGGGTCGACGAAGCCGAAGTTGTAGCGGGTCTGGTAGTCGGACTTGGTCAGGCCGATGCTGACCTTGTTACCGGTACCCAGGAAGTTGTTCTGGCTGATCGAGCCACCGAGGATCAGACCGGCGTCCTGGGCGAAGCCGACGCTGGCGGTGATCGAGCCGGACGGCTGCTCTTCCACGCTGTAGTTGACGTCGACCTGGTCGTCGGTGCCCGGTACGGCCGGGGTCTCGACGTTGACGGTCTTGAAGTAGCCCAGGCGCTCCAGGCGCTGCTTGGACTGGTCGATCAGGTAGGTCGAAGCCCAGCCGCCTTCCATCTGGCGCATCTCGCGACGCAGCACCTGGTCTTCGGTCTTGGTGTTGCCACGGAAGTTGATGCGGTTCACGTAGGCGCGCTTGCCCGGGTCGACCACGTAGGTGATGGACACGGTCTTGTCGTCGTCGTGAGCTTCCGGCACGCCGTTGACGTTGGCGAAGGTGTAACCCTCGTTGCCCAGGCGGCGGGTGATCAGGTCGGAGGTGGAGGTCATCACCTTGCGCGAGAACACCTGGCCGGGCTCGACCAGCATCAGCTTCTTGATTTCTTCTTCCGGCACCTTGAGGTCGCCGGTCAGTTTCACTTCGCGGACCTTGTACTTCTCACCCTCGTTGATGTTGACGGTGATGTAGACGTGTTTCTTGTCCGGCGTGATGGAAACCTGGGTGGACGCGATGTCCATGTGGATGTAGCCGCGGTCCAGGTAGTAGGAGCGCAGGCGTTCCAGGTCGCCGGAGAGCTTCTCGCGGGAGTACTTGTCGTCGTTCTTGAAGAAGGACAGCCAGTTGGTTTCCTTCAGCTCGAACAGGCCTACCAGGTCCTCGTCGGAGAACACGGTATTGCCGACCACGTTGACGTGGGCGATGGCCGCCACCGTGCCTTCGTTGACGGTGATCTTCAGCGCCACGCGGTTGCGCGGCTGCGGGGTGACCTGGGTTTCGATGTTGGCCGAGTAGCGGCCCTGGGCCACGTACTGGCGCTGCAGTTCGTTGCGCACGCCTTCGAGGGTGGCGCGCTGGAAGATCTCGCCTTCGGCCAGGCCGGATTGCTTGAGGCCCTTCATCAGGTCCTCGGTGCTGATCGCCTTGTTGCCTTCGATCTCGATGCTGGAGATGGACGGGCGCTCGACCACGTCGATGACCAGTACGTTGCCGTCGCGGCCGAGGTGGATGTCCTGGAAGAAGCCGGTCTTGAACAGCGAGCGGGTCGCCTCGACCAGGCGTCGATCGTCGATCTGGTCGCCGACGTTGAGCGGCAGCGCGGCGAACACGCTACCGGCGGATACCCGTTGCAAACCATTGACGCGGATGTCGGAAACTGTGAAGGACTCGGCGTGAACCTGGGCGATCATCAGCGCGGAAAGGGCCGCGGGTAACAGAAAGCGTTTCATGGAGTCCTTTTTTTCCAACTGACAAATAAAGAATCTGCCGCAAGAGGCGGCAGATCCGAAAACCAATGGCAGCTACAGTCGACTCAGATCGTTGACCAGGGCCAGCAACATGACCCCGACGACCAGGCTGATGCCGATCTGCATCCCCCAAGCCTGGACCCGCTCGGACAGTGGGCGACCACGCACCCACTCGACCAGGTAGAACAGCAGATGCCCACCATCGAGGACGGGAATCGGCAGCAGGTTGAGAACCCCCAAACTAATGCTCAGATAGGCGAGGAAATGCAGAAAGTCCCCAACGCCGGACTGGGCTGAAGCGCCCGCCACTTTAGCAATGGTTATCGGCCCGCTCAAGTTTTTTACCGAGAGCTGGCCCAGTACCATTTTCTTTAGAGAATCCAGGGTTAGCAGACTCATGGACCAGGTCCGCGAGAGTGCCTCGCCCACCGCGGCGACCGGACCGAAGCGCACCTCGCGGAGCATCTCCGCCGGCCACTGGCCACCTGCCACTCCAGCGCCCAGGTAACCCGCGCGGGCCTTGCCCTCGCCCTTGGCGGCGAGCTTCACGGTGAGCTCGCGGTCCTGGCCGTCGCGCTGCAGCGCCAGGCTCACGGACTGCTCGGGACGGGCGCGAACCCGGTCGACCACCTGCTGCCAGTCGTTCACCGGCTGGCCGTCGATCCGCAACAGGCGGTCGCCGATGGCCAGCCCGGCGGCCTTGCCCGGCCCTTCGGGGTCCAGCTCGGCGATCACCGGCGGCATCGCCGGGCGCCATGGCTGGATGCCGAGGCCACCGATGGGATCGGGGTTTTCCGCGCTTTTCAGCCAATCCCGAATGGGAATCTGGTGCACGACCTGGGCCGTGGAGCCCTGCTCGCGCACGGCCACGCTCAGCTCGCCGGTCTCGCCCAGGCGCCGCACCAGGCGCAGGTTGACCGCGGCCCAGCCGCCCACCGGCTCGCCGTCCACCGCCAGGAGCTCCTGGCCCGCGGCGAGGCCGCCCTGGGCCGCCGGGCTGTCGGCGACGATGGAGCCGATGACCGGGCGCACCTGCTGGGTGCCGAGCATGGCCAGGACCCAGAAGAACAGGATGGCGAGCAGGAAGTTGGCGACGGGGCCGGCGGCCACGATGGCGATGCGCTGGAACACCGTCTTGCGGTTGAAGGCCTGGTCGAGCTGCTCGACCGGCACCTCGCCCTCGCGCTCGTCGAGCATCTTCACGTAGCCGCCCAGCGGGATCGCCGCCACCACGAACTCGGTGCCGTGGCGGTCATGCCAGCGCACCAGCGGCGTGCCGAAGCCGACCGAGAAGCGCAGCACCTTGACCCCGCAGCGACGCGCGACCCAGAAATGGCCGAACTCGTGGAAGGTCACCAGGACGCCGAGGGCAACGACCAGCCCGACGACCATATAGAGTGCACTCATCGTTACCTCCAGCCGGGCCTAGCGGCCGCGGCCATGCAACCAGGATTGTGCCGCTTCGCGCGCGCGGCGGTCGGCCGCCAGCACAGCGTCGAGGCTTTCGACCGGCGCGGCCGCCTCGCGGTTCAGAACCTCATCGATAATAACCGCGATCTCGGTGAAGCGGATGCGCCGTTCGAGGAACGCGGCCACCGCCACTTCGTTGGCGGCGTTGAGCATCGCCGGCGCGCTGCCGCCCTGCTCCGCCGCCTGGCGCGCCAGGCGCAGGCACGGGAAGCGCTGCTCGTCGGGGGCCTGGAAGTCCAGGCGGGCGACGCTGAACAGGTCCAGCGGGGCTACGCCCGAGTCGATGCGCTCGGGCCAGGCCAGGGCGTGGGCGATGGGCGTGCGCATGTCGGGGTTGCCGAGCTGCGCGAGCACCGAGCCGTCCACGTAGTCCACCAGGGAATGGATCACGCTCTGCGGGTGGATCACCACCTCGACCTTCGACGGCGCCGCATCGAACAGCCAGCAGGCTTCGATCAGTTCCAGCCCCTTGTTCATCATGCTGGCCGAGTCGACGGAAATCTTCCGCCCCATGGACCAGTTGGGGTGCGCACAGGCCTGCTCCGGGGAAACCTCGGCCAGCTGCTCCAGAGGCGTCTCGCGGAACGGCCCGCCCGAGGCGGTCAGCAGGATACGCCGCACGCCGACCTGGCCGAGGCCGCGGGCGTAATCGCCGGGCATGCACTGGAAGATCGCGTTGTGCTCGCTATCGATCGGCAGCAGCACGGCGCCATGGGCCTGCACTTCGTGCATGAACAGGGCGCCGGACATCACCAGCGCCTCCTTGTTGGCCAGCAGCACCTTCTTGCCGGCCTGGACCGCCGCCAGCGTGGGCTTCAGGCCAGCGGCGCCGACGATCGCGGCCATCACCACGTCGACCTCCGGATGCCCGGCGACGGCGCAGAGCCCCGCCTCGCCTTCCAGCACCTCGGTGGCCAGGCCGGCATCGCGCAGGGCCTCGCGCAGTTGCCGCGCCTGCTCGGCGCTGGCGACCACGGCGAAGCGCGGCCGGTGGACCAGGCACAGGGCCTGCAGCTCGGCGAGCCGCGAATGACCGCTGATGGCGAAAACGCTGTAACGCTGCGGATGCCGCGCCAGGACGTCCAGGGTGCTCAGGCCGATCGAGCCGGTGGCGCCCAGGACGCAGACCCGCTGCGGCGCGCTCATGGCGTACCCCAGCCGGTCATCCAGAGCAGCACGGTGAACACCGGGATGGCCGCGGTCAGGCTGTCGATGCGGTCGAGGATGCCGCCATGACCGGGCAGCAGGTTGCTGCTGTCCTTCAGGCCGGACTCGCGCTTGAACATGCTTTCGGTAAGGTCGCCGACCACCGACAGCGCCACCACCAGGGCGGCGCCGGGCAGCGCCAGGAGCAGCTCGCGCACCGACCAGTCACGGTAGATGGCGACCGCGAAGGTGATCGCCAGGCTCAGCAGCAGGCCGCCGTAGAAGCCTTCCCAGCTCTTGCCGGGGCTGACCCGCGGGGCCAGCTTGCGCTTGCCGAAGGCCTTGCCGGAGAAATACGCGCCGATGTCGGCGGCCCAGACCAGCACCATCACCGCGACGATCAGCCAGTTGGCCAGCGGCCACTGCTTGAGCACCACCAGGCCCTGCCAGGCCGGCAGCAGGATCAGCAGGCCGATCAGCAGGCGACGCCAGCGGCCACCCCAGCTGGAGGCGCTGTCCGGGTAGGTGAGCACCATGACGGTAGCCAGCAGCCACCAGAGCACCGCCAGTACCAGCACGGCGCCGGCCAGTTGCGGCAGCCAGGACAGCACCAGCATCAGCGCGGCGACCACGGCGGCGTAGGCGACACGCGCCGACTGCTCGTTGTAGCCGGCCAGGCGCGCCCATTCCCAGGCGCCCAGGGTCACCACCAGGCCGATGAACAGGGCGAAGGCGGCGCCATCGAGCAGGAAGAAACCACCCAGCGCGATGGGCAGCAGCACCAGCGCCGTGATGATCCGTTGTTTCAGCATGAAGGGGGAGCCTCGGCCTCCACCTGGTCGCTGGTCTTGCCGAAGCGACGCTGGCGGGTGGCGTAGTCGGCCAGCGCTTCGCGCATCGCCGCGCTCTTGAAGTCCGGCCAGTAGAGATCGGAGAAGTAGAGCTCGGCGTACGCCAGCTGCCACAACAGGAAGTTGCTGATGCGATGCTCGCCGCCGGTGCGGATGCACAGGTCCGGCAGCGGCTGGTCGCCGGTGCTCAGGCAGCCCTGGATCAGCTCGGCGGTGATGTCGTCGGGCGCCAGGTGCCCGGCCTGCACTTCGCGAGCCAGGCGCTGGGCGGCCTGGGTGATGTCCCACTGGCCACCGTAGTTGGCCGCCACCTGCAGCAGCAGGCCGCGGTTGCCGGCGGTCTGGTTCTCCGCCTCGCGCATGGCCGCCTGCAACTCGGGGTGGAAGCGGCTGCGGTCGCCGATGATGCGCAGGCGGATGCCGTGCTCGTCGAGCTTGCGCACCTCACGGCGCAGGGCCATGAGGAAGAGTTCCATCAGCGCGCCGACCTCGTCGATCGGGCGCTGCCAGTTCTCGCTGGAGAACGCGAACAGGGTCAGGACCTGGACGCCGGCCTCGGCGCAGGTCTTGACCACCGCGCGCACCGCGTGGACGCCGGCCTTGTGCCCGGCGACGCCAGGCATCAGGCGTTTCTTCGCCCAGCGGTTGTTGCCGTCCATGATGATGGCCACGTGACGTGGCACCGCGGCCACCGGCTTGGTCTTGTCCATGACTGCAACCTGGCCGTCAGACGGCCATCAGGTCCGCTTCCTTGGCCTCGAGGGCCTTGTCGATCTCAGCGACGAACTTGTCGGTGAGCTTCTGCACGTCGTCACCGGCGCGGCGCTCGTCGTCCTCGCTGATTTCCTTCTCTTTCTGCAGGTCCTTCAGCTGGGCCAGGGCGTCGCGGCGGATGTTGCGCACGGAGACGCGGGCCTGCTCGGCCTCGGCGCGGGCCTGCTTGGTGAAGCCCTTGCGGGTTTCCTCGGTCAGGGCCGGCATCGGCACGCGGATGGTGGTGCCGGCGGTGGCCGGGTTCAGCCCCAGATCGGAAGTCATGATGGCCTTCTCGACGGCCTGGATCATGGTCTTGTCGAACACACTCAGGGCCAGGGTGCGAGAATCCTCGACGGTGACGTTGGCGACCTGGCGCAGCGGGGTGTCGGAACCGTAGTAGGACACCATGACGCTATCCAGGATGCTCGGGTGAGCACGGCCGGTGCGGATCTTGGCGAAGGCGTGGCCCAGGGCCTCCAGCGACTTGCCCATGCGCTCCTGCGCTTCTTTCTTGATCTCGTTGATCATCTCAATCCTCCTCGATCAGGGTGCCTTCGGCACCACCAACAACAATATTCAGCAGCGCGCCCGGCTTGTTCATGTTGAACACCCGCAGCGGCATTTTCTGGTCGCGGCACAGGCAGATGGCGGTCAGGTCCATCACGCCCAGCTTGCGGTCGAGCACTTCATCGTAGGTCAGACGCTCGAACTTCTCGGCGTTCGGGTCCTTGAACGGGTCGGCAGTGTACACACCATCGACCTTGGTCGCCTTCAGCACTACGTCAGCATCTATTTCGATGGCGCGCAGGCAGGCGGCGGAATCGGTAGTGAAGAAGGGGTTGCCGGTGCCGGCGGAGAAGATCACCACTTCGCCGCTGCCCAGGTGGCGCATGGCCTTGCGGCGGTCGTAATGGTCGGTGACGCCGACCATGCTGATGGCCGACATGACGATGGCGGTGATGTTCGAGCGCTCCAGCGCGTCGCGCATGGCCAGGCCGTTCATCACGGTAGCCAGCATGCCCATGTGGTCGCCGGTGACGCGATCCATGCCGGCGGCGGACAGCGCCGCGCCGCGGAACAGGTTGCCGCCGCCGATGACCAGGCCGACCTGGACGCCGATGCCGACCAGTTGGCCGATCTCCAGGGCCATGCGATCGAGGACCTTGGGATCGATACCGAACTCTTCGCTGCCCATCAGGGCTTCGCCGCTCAGTTTTAGAAGAATGCGTTTATAGCGAGGTTGACGAGCGCTCAGCTGCTGAGCCATGACCTTTTTCTCCTGCGGCGATGTGAAATGCGTGGCGCCTGTCCGGGCGCCTGTCGGGGAAGCCTGGCACTACCAGGCTAGCAGCGTCGCGCGCCGACGAATGGCGCGCTGCCGCGGAGACCGCCCCAAGTGGTCTCCCCACTTTGACAAAGAGGCCGCACGCGTAAGCGGGCAGCCTCTTTCGGGGCGACGGTAGGAACCGTCTTACTGCTTGGAAGCGGCTACTTGAGCAGCAACCTCGGCAGCGAAGTCGGCCTCGACCTTCTCGATGCCCTCGCCCACTTCGTAACGTACGAAGGAGACGATTTCGGCGCCGGCTTTCTTGGCCAGGTCACCGACCTTGACTTCCGGATCCTTGACGAACGGCTGCTCGACCAGGCTGGCTTCGGCCAGGAACTTGGAGATACGGCCTTTGACCATGTTCTCCACGATGTTTTCCGGCTTGCCGGCGATCTTGTCGGCGTTCAGGGCCAGGAAGATTTCCTTTTCCTTGGCGACGGCTTCTTCGGAAACCTGCGACGGGTCCAGGAACTGCGGGTTGCTGGCGGCGATATGCATGGCGATGTCACGGGCCAGATCGGCGTTGCCGCCTTTCAGGGTGACCAGAACGCCGATGCGGTGGCCGTGCAGGTAGGCGCCAACCACGTCACCCTCGGTACGGGCCAGACGACGGATGTTGACGTTCTCGCCGCACTTGGCGACCAGCGCCTCGCGAGCGGATTCCTGTTCGGCGATCAGCGGAGCGGCTTCGGTCAGCTTCTGCGCGAAGGCCTTGTCCAGGCTGGCGGCCACGAAGCCTTTGAAATCGTCCTGCAGGGCCAGGAAGTCGGTCTGCGAGTTGACTTCGATGATGGTGGCAGCCTTGGCATCGTCGGCAACCTTGACCGCGATGGAACCTTCGGCGGCGATGTTGCCGGCCTTCTTGGCAGCCTTGATGGCGCCCGAAGCGCGCATGTCGTCAATGGCCTTCTCGATGTCGCCTTCGGCGGCAACCAGGGCCTTCTTGCACTCCATCATGCCCTGGCCAGTGCGCTCGCGCAGTTCTTTAACCAGTGCTGCAGTGATCTCTGCCATTTGCAAATCCTCTTGAGTTGCTCTCAAAACCAGATCGCCCGGCGTGCCGGGCGGAATTCGGGAGTGGCAAAAAGGGGGCCAGGCCCCCTTTTTGCGCACCGCTGGACGTCTGGACGTCCCGGAATCAGCCTTCGGCGGATTCGGCCGGCGCTTCTTCGACGAACTCGTCAGCGCCGCCCTGGGCGTTCTGACGGCCGCGCAGTACGGCTTCGGCCATCGAGCCCAGGTACAGCTGAACGGCGCGGATGGCGTCGTCGTTACCCGGGATGACGTAGTCGACGCCTTCCGGGCTGCTGTTGGTATCGACGATGCCGATGACCGGGATGCCCAGCTTGTTGGCTTCGGTGATGGCGATGCGCTCGTGGTCGACGTCGATCACGAACAGAGCGTCCGGCAGGCCGCCCATGTCCTTGATGCCGCCCAGGCTGCGATCCAGTTTTTCCAGATCACGGCTGCGCATCAGGGCTTCTTTCTTGGTCAGCTTGGCGAAGGTGCCGTCCTGGGCCTGGGTTTCCAGGTCGCGCAGGCGCTTGATCGACTGACGGATGGTCTTGTAGTTGGTGAGCATGCCGCCCAGCCAACGGTGGTCGACGTACGGCATGCCGCAACGAGCGGCTTCTTCGCGAACGATCTTGCCGGCGGAACGCTTGGTGCCGACGAACAGGATCTTGTTCTTGCCCTGGGCCAGGCGCTCAACGAAGGTCAGGGCCTCGTTGAACATCGGCAGGGTTTTTTCCAGGTTGATGATGTGGATCTTGTTGCGCGCGCCGAAAATGAACTTGCCCATTTTCGGGTTCCAGTAACGGGTCTGGTGGCCGAAGTGCACACCGGCCTTCAGCATATCGCGCATGTTGACTTGGGACATGATAGTTCCTCGATAAGTCGGGTTGGGCCTCCATGCATCCCAATGACCAACCCTCGAACGCGTCGAAAGGCACCCAGGTCATCGTGTCGATGCATGTGTGGGTTAGGCTTTCGCGGCCATAGCCTGCAAAAGCGGGGCGCTTTATATCATACAAAGCGGCGCCAGGCTACTGGAAACACCGGTCGAACCGCGTGCGACTTATGACCCGGGGCCCTAAGCTGTTACCATTGTCATTTTCCGCCCGCGTCCGAGAATTCTATGACCGTCACCATCAAGACGCCCGAAGACATCGAGAAAATGCGCATCGCCGGCCGCCTGGCCGCCGAAGTGCTGGAAATGATCGGCGAGCACGTCAAGCCCGGGGTCACCACCGACGAGCTGGACCGCATCTGCCACGACTATATAGTCAACGTCCAGCAGGCCATTCCCGCGCCGCTGAACTACAAGGGCTTCCCCAAGTCCATCTGCACCTCGATCAACCACGTGGTGTGCCACGGCATTCCCAACGAGAAGCCGCTGAAGGACGGCGACGTCGTCAACATCGACGTCACCGTGATCAAGGATGGCTACCACGGCGACACCAGCAAGATGTTCTCCGTCGGCAAGGTCGCCGAGTGGGCCGAGCGCCTCAGCCACGTCACCCAGGAATGCCTGTACAAGGGCATCGCCCTGGTCAAGCCGGGCGCGCACCTGGGCGATATCGGCGAGGTGATCCAGAAGTACGCCGAGAAGAACGGCTTCTCGGTGGTCCGCGAGTACTGCGGCCACGGCATCGGCAAGGTGTTCCACGAGGAGCCCCAGGTGCTGCACTACGGTCGCGCCGGCACCGGCCTGGAGCTCAAGGAGGGGATGATCTTCACCATCGAGCCGATGATCAACCAGGGCCGCCCGGAAACCCGCCTGCTGGGCGACGGCTGGACCGCCATCACCAAGGACCGCAAGCTCTCCGCCCAGTGGGAGCACACCATCCTGGTGACCGCCGACGGCTACGAGATCCTGACCCTGCGCAACGACGAGAGCATCGCCCGCGTCGCGCCGTAAGCGCCGTTTGCAATCTCGCCGACGGCTGGGTAGAACATAGAAATCCCGGCCCGGCACCGTCGCCGGGCCTGGCGCCGCGCGCCCAGGCCCGACCGACCGCTTGCCCCTGCCCTCCCCCATCCCAGAATCAGGAAGGCCGCCATGCCGCAGGTGGATCCCGAGTTGTTCGACCGTGGGCAGTTCCAGGCGGAACTGGCCCTGAAATCCAGCCCTATCGCCGCCTTCAAGAAGGCCATCCGCCAGGCCAACGAGGTGCTCGACGCGCGCTTCAACGGCGGCCGCGACATCCGCCGGCTGATCGAGGACCGCGCCTGGTTCGTCGACCAGATCCTGCAGCAGGCCTGGCAGCGCTTCGACTGGAGCGAGGACGCCGACATCGCGCTGGTGGCGGTGGGCGGCTACGGCCGTGGCGAACTGCACCCGCATTCGGACATCGACATCCTGGTGCTGCTCGACAGCGAGGACCAGGAAGTCTTCCGCGAGCCCATCGAGGGCTTCCTCACCCTGCTCTGGGACATCGGCCTGGAAGTCGGCCAGAGCGTGCGCTCGGTGGCCGAATGCGCCGAGGAGGCGCGCGCCGACCTGACGGTGGTGACCAACCTGATGGAGTGCCGGACCATCTCCGGCCCCGACCACCTGCGCCTGCGCATGCTCGACGCCACGGCGAGCAGCCAGATGTGGCCCAGCGGCCAGTTCTTCATGGCCAAGCGCAAGGAACAGATTCACCGCCACACCAAATACAACGACACCGAGTACAACCTCGAGCCCAACGTCAAGGGCTCGCCGGGCGGGCTGCGCGACATCCAGACCATCCTCTGGGTGGCCCGCCGCCACTTCGGCAGCCTCAACCTGCACGCGCTGGTCAAGGAAGGCTTCCTGGTGGAGAGCGAGTCCAGCGTGCTGGCCTCCTGCCAGGAGTTCCTCTGGAAGGTCCGCTATGCCCTGCACATGCTCGCCGGGCGCGCCGAGGACCGCCTGCTGTTCGACCACCAGCGGCGCATCGCCGGGCTGCTCGGCTACCAGGACAACGACGCCAAGCTCGCGGTCGAGCGCTTCATGCAGAAGTACTATCGGGTGGTGATGGCGGTTTCCGAGCTGAACGACCTGATCATGCAGCACTTCGAGGAAGTCATCCTGCGCGCCGGCGAAGGCGGCCGGGTGACCCCGCTGAACGGGCGCTTCCAGGTGCGCGACGGCTACCTCGAGGTGACCAACGCCAACGTCTTCAAGCGCACCCCCTTCGCCCTCCTGGAAATCTTCGTGCTGATGGCCCAGCACCCGGAGATCAAGGGCGTGCGCGCCGACACCATCCGCCTGCTGCGCGACAGCCGGCACCTGATCGACGACGACTTCCGCCACGACATCCGCAACACCAGCCTGTTCATCGAGCTGTTCAAGTGCAAGGAAGGCATCCACCGCAACCTGCGGCGGATGAACCGCTACGGCATCCTCGGCCGCTACCTGCCGGAGTTCGGCCTGATCATCGGGCAGATGCAGCACGACCTGTTCCACATCTATACCGTGGACGCCCACACCCTCAACCTGATCAAGCACCTGCGCAAGCTGCAGCGCCCGGACATGGCCGAGAAGTACCCGCTGGCCAGCAAGATCATGGAGCGCCTGCCCAAGCCCGAGCTGATCTACCTCGCCGGGCTCTACCACGACATCGCCAAGGGCCGTGGCGGCGACCACTCGGAACTGGGTGCGGTCGACGCCGAGCAGTTCTGCCAGCGCCACCAGTTGCCGCAGTGGGACACCCAACTGGTCAGCTGGCTGGTGCAGAACCACCTGGTGATGTCCACCACCGCGCAGCGCAAGGACCTCTCCGACCCGCAGGAAATCTTCGACTTCGCCCAGCTGGTCGGCGACCAGACCCGCCTGGACTACCTCTACGTGCTCACCGTGGCCGACATCAACGCCACCAACCCGAGCCTGTGGAACTCCTGGCGCGCCAGCCTGCTGCGGCAGCTCTACACCGAGACCAAGCGCGCCCTGCGCCGTGGCCTGGAGAACCCGCTGGACCGCGAGGAGCAGATTCGCCAGACGCAGAGCGCGGCCATCGACATCCTGGTCCGCGACGGTATCGACCAGGACGACGCCGAGCAGCTCTGGAGCCAGCTGGGCGACGACTACTTCCTGCGCCACAGCGCCGCCGACGTGGCCTGGCACACCGAGGCCATCCTCCAGCACCCGGACGACGGCACGCCGCTGGTGCTGATCAAGGAAACCACCCAGCGCGAATTCGAGGGCGGCACCCAGATCTTCATCTACGCCGCCGACCAGCACGACTTCTTCGCCGTGACCGTGGCGGCGATGGACCAGCTCAACCTGAACATCCAGGACGCCCGGATCATCACGTCCACCAGCCTGTTCACCCTCGACACCTACGTGGTGCTCGACGCCGACGGCGGCTCGATCGGCGACAACCCGCAGCGCAAGACCGAGATCCGCCAGGGCCTGGTTGACGCGCTGAAAGACCCGGACGACTACCCGAACATCATCCAGCGCCGCGTACCCCGGCAGCTCAAGCACTTCGCCTTCGCGCCGCTGGTGACCATTTCCACCGACGCCGCGCGCCAGGTCAGCGTGCTCGAAGTCATCGCCCCAGACCGCCCCGGCCTGCTGGCGCGCATCGGCGGGCTGTTCCTCGACTTCGACCTGTCGGTGCAGAACGCCAAGATCGCCACCCTCGGCGAGCGCGTGGAAGACGTGTTCTACGTCACCGACGCGCACAACCAGCCACTCTCCGACCCGGAACTGTGCAAGCGATTGCAGGCAGCCCTGGTCGAGCAACTGTCACAGGCCAACGGTCAGGAAACCGTTCCGGTCCGTATCAGCATCTGACGAGTCGATACTCCATGAGTCCTGCCATGAACCCCGCCCTCGACCAGCTCCAGCCCTACCCCTTCGAGAAGCTTCGCGCCCTGCTCGCCGGCGCCCAGCCGCCGGCCGGCCTGGCGCACATCGCGCTGTCCATCGGCGAGCCCAAGCACCGCTCGCCCGAATTCGTCGCCAAGGCCCTGGCCGACAGCCTCGACCAGCTCGCGGTGTACCCGACCACCCTGGGCCTGCCGGCCCTGCGCGAAGCCATCGCCGCCTGGTGCGAGCGCCGCTTCGGCGTGCCCGCCGGCTGGCTCGACGCGGCCCGCCACGTGCTGCCGGTGAACGGCACCCGCGAGGCGCTGTTCGCCTTCACCCAGACCGTGGTCGACCGCAGCAAGGACGGCCTGGTGGTCAGCCCCAACCCGTTCTACCAGATCTACGAAGGCGCGGCCCTGCTGGCCGGCGCGCAGCCGCACTACCTGGCCTGCCGCGCCGAGAACGGCTTCAACCCGGACTTCGACGCGGTGCCGGTGGAGGTCTGGAAACGCTGCCAGATCCTCTTCCTCTGCTCGCCGGGCAACCCCACCGGCGCGCTGGTGCCGCTGGAAACCCTGAAAAAGCTGATCGCCCTGGCCGACGAACACGACTTCGTGATCGCCGCCGACGAGTGCTACAGCGAGCTGTACTTCGACGAAGGCAACCCGCCGCCGGGCCTGCTCAGCGCCTGCGCCGCGCTGGGCCGTTCGGACTTCAAGCGCTGCGTGGTGTTCCACAGCCTGTCCAAGCGCTCCAACCTGCCGGGCCTGCGCTCGGGCTTCGTCGCCGGCGACGCCGAGGTGCTGAAGAAATTCCTCCTGTACCGCACCTACCACGGCTGCGCGATGCCGGTGCAGACCCAACTGGCGAGCGTCGCCGCCTGGAAGGACGAGGACCACGTGCGCGCCAACCGCGACCTGTACCGCGAGAAGTTCGACGCCGTGCTGGACATCCTCGGCGGCGTGCTCGACGTGCAGCGCCCGGACGGCAGCTTCTACCTGTGGGCGAAGACGCCCATCGCCGACACCGAGTTCTGCCGCGGCCTGTTCGACCGGCAGCACGTCACCGTGGTGCCGGGCTCCTATCTTTCGCGCGAAGTCGACGGCGAGAACCCCGGCGCCAACCGCGTGCGCATGGCGCTGGTCGCGCCGCTGGCCGAGTGCGTGGAAGCGGCCGAGCGGATCAAGCGGTTCGTCCAGGGTCTCTGACCCGGCAAGCGGCGGATAACGCCGCAGGCGTTGTCCGCCCTACGCCGAGGCCATCCGTGACGTAGGGCGAATAACCGTTCGCGGTTATCCGCCGTTTCACCTGATCGGAGCCGCTACACCCAGCGCGCGGCCTTGCTGGTCAGCCAGGCTTCCTGGGAGTCCAGCTCGCCGAGCACCTTGCGCATGGTCTCGTCGTCCAGCAGGTTTTCCCGGCGCAGGTGGTACAGCTCCAGGCGTTGCGCGCGCAGCGCCTTGATGCGCAGCGCCTGGTCGGCCACTTCCAGGCTGCGCGCGCGCTGCCGGGCTTCGGCGCTGTCCGGCGCCGGGTCCAGTTGCTGGCGGTACTCGGCCATCAGCCGCGCCTTCAGCTCGGCCAGCCGCGCCGCCTCCTCCGCATCGACCCTCTCGCCCGCCGGCAGCTCTTCCTTCTCCAGCATGTGGATGGCCGCCACCGCCGTGCGCCGCCACACCGAGCGGTACTCCAGCTCGGTCTGGTCGTTGCTGGCCACCGGCAGGCCCTTGAGCAGCACCGGCAGGCCCAGGGTAGCGGCCAGCAGCGATACCAGGATGACCCCGGCGGCAATGAAGATGATCAGGTCACGCTGCGGGAAGTCCTGGCCATTGCCCAGCAGCAATGGCACCGAGAGTACGCCGGCCAGGGTCACGGCCCCACGCACCCCGCCCAGCGCGGAGATCGCCGACAGGCGCAGCACCGGCTCGCCCGGCCGGCCGCCCAGCTCGATGCCCCACCAGCGCTCCACCCGCAGCGACAGCTTCCAGTAGCACCAGACCCAGGCGAAGCGCAGCAGGATCAGCACGGCGTACACCGCCAGCACGTACAACGCCAGCTGCGAGTAGCGCCACAGGCTGTCGCCGGCGTGGTGGGTGACCGACTTGAGGATGTCCGGCAACTGCAGGCCGAGCAGCAGGAACACCACGCCGTTGAAGGCGAACTCCAGCATCGACCAGACGCTGCGGTTGAGCACGCGGGTGCTGGTCTGCCGGGGCAGCAGGTCGGTCCAGCTCTGCATCATGCCCGCCGCCACCGCCGCGAGGATGCCGGACACGCCGACTTCCTCGGCGACCATGTACACGGCGAAGGGCAACAGCAGCATCAGCACCACGTGGGTGGCCGGGTCGTCCCAGCCGCGGCGGATCATCCAGCCACGGATGCGCCCCAGCGACCAGCTCAGCAGCACGCCGCAGGCGAGGCCGCCGACCGCCACGAAGAGGAAGCTCAGGCTGGCGTCGAACAGCGAGAAGGTGCCGGTCATGGCCGCCGCCACGGCGAACTTGAACGCCACCAGGCCGGACGCGTCGTTCATCAGCGCCTCGCCCTGCAGCACATGCATCAGCCGGCGCGGCAGGCGGTTCTGGGCGATCGCCGAAACCGCCAGGGCGTCGGTCGGCGACAGTACGGCGGCCAGGGCGAAGGCCGCCGCCCAGGGAATCTCCGGGATCATCAGGTGGATGAAGGCGCCGCCGCCGGCCACGGTGAACAGCACCAGGGCGAAGGCCATGGTCAGGATCGGCCAGCGCATCCGCCAGAACTCGCCCTTGGGCATGCGCCAACCGTCGGCGAACAGCAGCGGCGGGATGAACAGGAACATGAACAGTTCCGGGTCCAGCGCCACGTGCAGCCCCAGGCTCGGCCAGGCCAGCAGCGCCCCGGAGGCGATCTGGATCAATGGCAGCGGCAACGGCAGCAGCTGCGCCACCAGGCGGGTGCCGCCGACCACCAGCAGCAGGATGAGCACGGTGTACACGGTTTGCATCGACGATCTCCCAGTCGCCAGGTCGGGGCGCCCAATTGGAACATCCAGAGACGCCCTTAATCAGCCCCCAAGTCAGCAATAGACTGTTGCAATCGTGAAAGGCCGGCACCCCCTCCCCCGCCCCCCGCAAGCGCGGCGGAAAATGGCATAATCCCGCGCTTGCTTAAGGAACGACGAGGAGCGCCGCCCGTGACCCAGCGGACCATCTACGGCATCAAAGCCTGCGACACCATGAAGAAAGCCCGTACCTGGCTCGAGGAGCATGGCGTCGACTACGCCTTCCACGACTACAAGACTAGCGGAATAGACCGCGCGCACCTGCAGCAATGGTGCGCCGAGCATGGCTGGCAGACGGTACTCAACCGCGCCGGCACCACCTTCCGCAAGCTCGACGAGGCGCAGAAAGCCGACCTCGACGAGACCCGCGCGATCGAGCTGATGCTCGCCCAGCCGTCGATGATCAAACGCCCGGTGCTCGACCTCGGCGACCGTACCCTGGTCGGCTTCAAGCCCGACGCCTACGCCGCCGCGCTGGCCTGACCCTTTTCCACCGTTTTTTCGAGGAACCGCACATGTCCCAATCCCTGTTCAGCCTGGCCTTCGGCGTCGGCACCCAGAACCGCCAGGGCGCCTGGCTGGAAGTCTTCTACGCACAGCCGCTGCTGAACCCCGGCGCCGACGTGGTCGCCGCCGTGGCGCCGATCCTCGGCTACGAAGCCGGCAACCAGGCCGTCGCCTTCAGCAACCAGCAGGCCTACCAGCTGGCCGACGCCCTGAAGACCCTGGCCCCGGCCCAGGCCGCGCTGCTCAACCGCCTGGCCGAAAGCCAGAAGCCGCTGGTCGCCACCCTGCTGGCCGAAGACGCCGCGCCCGCCTCCACCCCCGAGGCCTACCTGAAGCTGCACCTGCTCTCGCACCGCCTGGTCAAGCCGCACGGCGTCAACCTGGCGGGCATCTTCCCGCTGCTGCCGAACGTGGCCTGGACCAACATCGGCGCCGTCGACCTGGCCGAGCTGGCCGAGCTGCAACTGGAAGCGCGCCTGAAGGGCAAGCTGCTGGAAGTCTTCTCGGTGGACAAGTTCCCGAAAATGACCGACTACGTGGTCCCGGCCGGCGTGCGCATCGCCGACACCGCCCGCGTGCGCCTGGGCGCCTACATCGGCGAAGGCACCACCGTGATGCACGAAGGCTTCGTCAACTTCAACGCCGGCACCGAAGGTCCCGGCATGATCGAAGGCCGCGTCTCCGCTGGCGTGTTCGTCGGCAAGGGCTCGGACCTGGGCGGCGGCTGCTCGACCATGGGCACCCTGTCCGGCGGCGGCAACATCGTCATCAGCGTCGGCGAAGGCTGCCTGATCGGCGCCAACGCCGGCATCGGCATCCCGCTGGGCGACCGCAACATCGTCGAAGCCGGCCTGTACGTCACCGCCGGCACCAAGATCGCCCTGCTCGACGACCAGAACAACCTGGTCAAGGTGGTCAAGGGCCGCGAGCTTGCCGGCCAGCCGGACCTGCTGCTGCGCCGCAACTCGCAGACCGGCGCGGTCGAGTGCAAGACCAACAAGACCGCCATCGAGCTGAACGAAGCGCTGCACGCGCACAACTGATCCGACCGCCCGTTCGCGGGCGGCGGTTCTAAGCTATGAAGCGGGGGCTGCGGCCCCCGTTTTCCATTGCCGCGAACGATTCACGCCCATGCCCATGATCTCGCCCTGGCGCTCCGCCTTCCCCGCCCTCGCCGCCCTCGACGGCGAGGCGCAGACCTACCTGGACAGCGCCGCCACCGCGCAGAAGCCGCAGGCCATGCTCGACGCCCTGGCCGGCTACTACGCCGGCGGCGCCGCCAACGTGCACCGCGCCCAGCACCTGCCGGGCGAGCGCGCCACCCGCGCCTTCGAAGCGACCCGCGCGCAGCTGGCGCGCTGGCTCGACGGCGGCGTCCCGGAACAGGTGGTGTTCACCCACGGCGCCACTGCGGCGCTGAACCTGCTGGCCTATGGCCTGGAGCCGCTGTTCGGCGAAGGCGACGAGATCGTCATCAGCGCCCTGGAACACCACGCCAACCTGCTGCCCTGGCAGCAACTGGCGCTGCGCCGGGGGGCGAAGCTGGTGGTGCTGCCGCTGGACGACCGCGGGGTGATCGACCTGGAGGCCGCGGCCCGGCTGATCGGCCCGCGCAC
Organism: Pseudomonas citronellolis; assembly: GCF_029335315.1. Taxonomy (GTDB): domain Bacteria; phylum Pseudomonadota; class Gammaproteobacteria; order Pseudomonadales; family Pseudomonadaceae; genus Pseudomonas; species Pseudomonas citronellolis_A. Next base: position 1,121 of record NZ_JARJLT010000339.1, on the reverse strand, counting down.
CCGCCTGCTGGCGGTGAGCCAGCTGTCCAACGTGCTCGGCACCTGGCAGCCGCTGCCGGAGCTTCTGGCCCTGGCCCGCGCGCAAGGCGCGCTGAGCGTGGTGGATGGCGCCCAGGGCGTGGTCCACGGCCGCCACCGCCTGGCGCAGCTGGGCTGCGATTTCTACGTGTTCTCCAGCCACAAGCTCTACGGTCCGGACGGCCTCGGCGTGCTCTGGGGTCGCCCGGAAGCCCTGGCGCGGCTGCGCCACTGGCAGTTCGGCGGCGAGATGGTGCAGAACGCCGACTACGACGGCGCGCACTTCCGCCCGCCGCCGCTGGGCTTCGAGGCCGGCACCCCGGCCATCGGCGCGGTGATCGCCCTTGGCGCCACGCTGGACTGGCTCGGCCGCCAGGACGCGGCGGAAATGGCCACCCACGAGGCGCTGCTGCACGCCCACCTGCTCGCCGGCCTGCGCGCCCGCGACGGCGTGCGCCTGCTGGGCGAGCCCCAGGTGGCGCTGGCCAGCTTCACGGTGGAAGGCGTGCACAGCGCCGACCTTTCCCACCTGCTCACCGAGCAGGGCGTGGCGGTGCGCGCCGGGCACCATTGCGCCATGCCGCTGCTCAAGCGCCTCGGGCTGCCGGGGGCGATCCGCGTCTCCCTGGGGCTGTACAACGACGGCGCCGACCTGGAGCGCTTCTTCCAGGCCCTCGACGGCGCCCTGGAGCTGCTGCGATGAACCTGCCCGAAGCTGCCCGCCAGGCCCTGGAAAGCTTCGCCGGACAGGCCTCCTGGGAACAGCGCGCGCGCCTGCTGATGCAGTGGGGCGACAGGCTGGAGCCGCTGGGCGAGGAAGAACGCAACGAAACCAACCGTGTGCACGGCTGCGAAAGCCTGGTCTGGCTGCTGGCCGAACAGCGCGACGGCACCTGGCACTTCCGCGCCACCAGCGACGCGCGCCTGCTGCGCGGGTTGATCGCGTTGCTGCTGGTGCGAGTGCAGGGGCTGCCGGCAGAGGAGCTGGCGCGGATCGATCTGGCGCATTGGTTCAACGAGCTGGGCCTGGGCCGTCAGCTTTCGCCTTCGCGCAGCAATGGATTGAATGCGGTGCTGACGCGGATGCGCGAACTGATCAAAAC
>NZ_JARJLT010000338.1 GCF_029335315.1 Pseudomonas citronellolis | reverse complement strand
TTCGCGGTGGTGGCCGACGAAGTGCGCGCCCTGGCCCAGCGCACCCAGCAGTCCACCGAAGAGATCGAGGCCCTGGTCGCCGGCCTGCAGAGCGGCACCCGCCAGGTGTCCAGCGTGATGCTCGGCAGCCGCGAACTGACCGCCAGCAGCGTGGCCCTGAGCCGCCAGGCCGGGGAGTCGCTGGGCAGCATCACCCGCACGGTGTCGAACATCCAGGCGATGAACCAACAGATCGCCACCGCCGCCGAGGAGCAGAGCGCGGTGGCCGAGGAAATCAGCCGCAGCGTGGTCAACGTCCGCGACGTCTCCGAACAGACCGCCGCCGCCAACCAGGAAGTCGCCGCTTCCAGCGTGGAGCTGGCACGCCTGGGCGGGCAACTGCAGACGCTGGTGAGCCACTTCCGCGTGTGACCCTCAAGGCCGCTGGCATCCCCAGCGGCCATCGGCCCGAGTTGTAAGCCTCGCGTTTTGCCTTCGCGCCGAGCTTTTCGCTTTGGGCCAGGCCACTGCGTACTCCAACTACGACCGCAATGGCCGAGCGCTGTGCATTAACGGCAAGGCCATCCGCCGCGACTTGCGCAACAAAGCTTACCCGCTGAAAAATCGCCGTAGTTTAAAAGTCAATTTTCCTGCCGCCGATTTGAGTTTCGCTACCGTTCTGACCGGCAACCATGGCTGAAGCGCTAATTGCATTTTGATTCGCCCATTCACGAAGTTTCGTAAACTCGTCCTTACGCATTTTGCTCATGGGTACAAAACGCGAAATAGTCGTTTCAAAATCAGCCATAGTCAGGTCACTTGCATCGCCAGTGCCATTCATTCGCCGTGAGAACGCTTCAATCAGCGACTCCCCAACCCACGCTTCGATTTCAGCACCCGAAAGCACAACATCCTTACCGAAATGCGGCTCACCGCCCAGATTAGACAATACATCCAAGTCAAACTTCTCTGGGTCGCGCTTCAACTTCTTAAGATGTATTTCAAGGATCTTCTTTCTTTCCAAGGCTGACGGGAAATCAACGAAAAATATTTCGTCGAATCGCCCCTTTCTCAATAGTTCCGGAGGCAAACTGTTTATGTTGTTAGCGGTGGCAAACACAAAGACAGGCGCCGTTTTTTCCTGCATCCAAGTCAACAGCGTGCCGAATACGCGTGAAGCCGTACCACCATCAGACGCTCCTCCGGAAGAGCCGGATAGTCCTTTCTCAATCTCATCGATCCACAATATGCAGGGTGAAACAGCTTCGGCAGTACGTAGCGCGGAACGAACATTGGATTCTGAAGAGCCAACCAGTCCCTGGAAGATTCTCCCCATATCCAAACGCAATAGTGGCATGTTCCATGACGACGACACGCATTTCGCAGTTAGAGACTTACCGCAACCAGGAACCCCAGTTAAGAGCAATCCCTTCGGGGTCCCGACGCCGAACTCCTGAGCAGCCTGCCCAAAACACTGGCTGCGCAAATGGAGCCACTTTTTAAGCGTTGCCAGACCTCCAACATCCTCAAGATTCAGCTTTGAGTCAATGTACTCCAAAATACCTGTTTTCCGTATGATTTGTTTCTTTTCGGAAAGCAGATCCTTTACGGTATCTTCATTGATACTCAGACTCGATACCAATGAACGAGACAAGCTATTGTCAATCTCCAATGCCGTGAGCCCCAAAGCGGCATCAATTAGTTTTTCCTTGGCGTCGCTGGACAGATCAATCTTGACACTGCCATTGCCCTCCCAGGAATTAATAAAATTACTTATCTGAACCTTAACTTCATCGCGTGACGGCAAAGGAAAATCAATCAACGTGATTTCCTTCTGGAGATCATTGGCAACTTCAAAGCTAGGTGCAACGATAATGCAATTGCTTCGATATCCGCGCGAGCGAATATTTATGGCGAAGTCTCGAAGCCGACGGCGATAGACAGGACTTGAGCATGAGGCAAGATGGCTATGTGCATCACAAAAAACAAAAATATTTTTGCTGCTCTCTTCTTGTGCTTTTTCTTCGCAAAAATCCAAGGCCATCTTCAAATCGAAGGTTTTATCCCCAACCACGGAGCCATTTGTCTGGACGCCCAGCGTCGAGTTCCAAACGAATAAACGATGGCTAAGCGTCTTGGCAATTTCAGAAATCTCACTGAGCACGCGCTCTTCCTCGAAAGACTCAATGACCAAAATCGCATAACGCGCCTTGAGGTAATCTGTGATCTGTTTGGTACGGTTCATGCTTAATATCCCTTTGCTTGAACTGACTTATACATGCATAGGAAGACCGGTTTTGGTGACACCGGAATTTGAAACAACAAACTCGACAACTCGTCTAGCACGGAAAAAATCAATGTCGACCCTGTCACTGGTCTTGATAATCTGCTTGTGCTGATAGGGATGTTCCGCGTTATGCCGATACCGACCAGCCAGCGTCAAGTCTACGGCTTTAACGACACGAATCATGGCTTCATTCTGGAATATTTCTTTTGGCGTATAGCCTGTATAAAGTATCCAGTTTTTCTGACCATTAACGGCATGTATCAACTGCTCCAAGGCTGGAGCCTGGTCGAGCGGTTCCCCTCCGGAGAGGGTAACCCCGGCGATGTTCAGTGCATTTATCTTCTGCGCCAACTCATCAATAGACATCAACGTACTCGCTTCGCGAGCATGGGTCCCCGGATTAAAGCACCCCTTGCAATTCAAGGCACAACCCTGCACCCATAATGTCAAGCGCAACCCGGGGCCATTAACGCAGCTCAACTCCATGTGATGTACATTGATTTCCATCTAGAAATTCGCGCTGAGAATTTGAAGGGTTTGCTCTTCATGGACAACAGTATATTCCGGCTTCCACTCAGTCACCAGTTCCGCAGCAGGGCTCGAAAGTAGAGATTCAAGTTCTTCGGTAAGTCTTGTGCAGATGTCACCTTTCACACCACGCACTTCCTCCATGACTTCATCGCCCGTAAAGTTCACATGGATGCTGTATTCGTAGTGAGGTCCAAATTCAATCTCGAACCCTTGAAGCGTTTCTTTCGTTCTTGCTGGAACACCTGAAGTTTCTATGCGCTTGATGGTTTCGTCGATGGCTACGCTGATGTACGCTTTCTGAAAGCTTGAAGCCAAACCAGCCTTGATCGCTTCATCGTCGGCGAAAATAGTTTCCCGCTCGACGAGGAGTGTGTAGGAGCCTTCCTCGACTTGGCAAACAAATAGATTGAATCCATCAGCCGTTTGGCCACAAACAGCTCTAAATTGCTGCTTACCCATATAGCCGATTTTGCTCAACACCTTTTTGCTGAACTCGCTGGGAAATATGGCAACCATGTCTGTCGTCGGGCTAAGGCCCATCTTGCCAAACGCTTTGGCAATGGCCTCTTCATTAACATAAGAAAATTCAAATCTTGTACAATGAGACATATTAAAGCTCCAGCTTGCGCCCGGAAACAACTTCTTCTGCGCTCTGGATAGCAATCAATACCTCGGGACTGAGATCAATGTTTCGCATGGGTGCAGTAGATGCATGCGCGGTCTCGGGTGCAGAAGCTCCTGAAGTCGAGGCTGGAGTTCCAGGGTTGACAACCTTCCGACGCCTTGGTGCTGTCTGTGACGCGCCACTGCCACCAAGGAGGCTTGCATCAATCGTTTCCAGCAGCTTCCTTATCACCAGGACGGGATTTGATGTAATCTTTTCATACAGCCCAATGGACAATAAGACATCGGCACCATCACTGAACTTCAACTTAACGAAGTAGTTCTGATTTTCATCGCCAATAATGCCAATGTGCGAAACCTGATCAAGATCTCGTGACAGCTTACTCCAAACAACCCCATCAAACGACGCTACAACTATTTTTGTCGCTGTTGCGGCAAAAGCGTTGCTACCCGCTTTAACCTCGTCAGCATAAAAATTCTGGTAGCTGGCCAGAATCTTCTCCCCTACAGAAAACCCCAGAGCATTTGCCAAGTATTCATTTGTCGAAAAATCGATATCCGCATGAAACTTCAAGCTTTTTGACAGAACGTAAAGACCAGAGATCCCTAGCAGCCCCAGTACTATTGCCTTTATCGCATATCCCGGCTCAAGAACCACAAAAACCGCGACAATAAAACCCATGAATCCATAGCCGTAGTTTATGGCCGTCTGTGTACTGAGCTTTTTATTTCTATAAACCTGAAATGTCTTGCCGGGAATGTATTTTTTTGAAGGTGCCAATGCCAGGGCACACACACCAAAAAAAGCCAGCCCAATAAGCCCCAGTGCAGCTTGACGCATTTGCCCACTGGTCAGCCCGTCAAGAAACATCCCCGCACCGGCAACGATGAGAATCGGTAAGACTGCGAGTACTGCAAGCCCCGCTATCTTACCTTTGGTTGCCATCAGCATTTTCCACATCGGAATAGTTTTTATCATTCAAAAGCCTTATGGAGTTGGTACAGAATCGCGTAATGAGGGGATGACTTTATAACCACTCACTTTTCTATGCTACATGACGATATGTATCGCCCCCGCGTGATAATCCCTCTCCCGCCGCACCTGGCTCCCCATAGTCTCTGAAGCCCGGCCATGTCTGAATCCCTGGTCGTCCCCTGCCCGCACTGCAACGGCCTCAATCGTGTTCCCCGCTGAGCGTCTGGGCGACGCGCCGGCCGCCCGCCGAAAATCCGAAGCACCACGCAACTAGGAGGCGTCTGATTGCCCCGCGAGCGGCGCTCGGCGACAGTGAGTTTCCTCTTGCTGAGGACTGGTTGGCACAGGCAAGGATGCCTGGCCGGCCTTCATGACCTGGGCCCGACGGGCGGATCAGCCTTCCCGCTGGCGGCCGTCATCGACCAGCGTGACCACTTCTACCCGCATCGGGCTCGGCTCCAGCTCCGCGTCACCCGCCTCGAAGATGTCGGCGAGGCTGCGGACGTTCGTCGCCAGCTTGTCCGTCTGCAGCACCGCGGTGGCCGCATGCATGTCGCCCAGGCGCGAGCGCCCCGCCATGAAAATCCACATCGAATCGAGCAGCAGGAACGCACTCGCATTGCGCGTCAGCGCCTGGCCCGGTCGACAGCTCCGTCCGCTCTTCCGGTCGATGACGCGGATATGCAGCAGCCGCTTGCCCAGGCTCTGCCCGTTCGGCAAGGCGTCACCGAGCAGGAAGTAACCCAGCGCCAACGGCATGCCCAGGAAGAGCCCGGCATCCGGGCTCACCCAGGCCAGGTTGGCGGAAAGCAGCTTCGCGACGAAGCTGGCGAGCAGGAAAATCGCGATGGCGATGGCGCCGTCTATGGCCTTGGCGGCAAGGCGCCGCACGATGCTGGCCAGGATCTTGGGTTGGTTGCTCGGCATCCTTGAACGCTCTCCTCCATGGGGCGAGAAGAAAGGCGCCGCAGCGCTCTCGCCAAAGCCCGCCATCCTAAACCAAGTTCAGGCCCTCTGGCCCGGTGGATAGGCGGTGAGTGCGCCCGCTCAGAAAAACAGGTCGACACGGAAATACACCGGGTGTTCGCGGCGCTCCAGCGCGCTGGGCCGTTCCAGCGAACGGGCGAAGCTCAGGGTCGCCGCCAGGTACTGGCCGCGCGCGTTGAGCTCCAGGGCGTGGCCGCTGAGGCGGCCGCTGGCGTCGGCGTTGTAGCGGCCATGCTCGATGGCGCCGAAGTCGTAGCCGTAGCCCAGGCCGTATTCCTGCAGCCAGGGTTGCAGCGCCGTCCAGGTCACCGGGCGGCGCCAGCGCAGCTGGTTGCGCCAGTAGTAACCGCTGTCGCCGGAGAGGCTCTGGTCCTTGAAGCCGCGCACCGAGTTGAGCCCGCCGAGGCTGATGCGCTGCGGGCTGTAGAGCACGTCTTCGCTCTTTTGCGCGGTGGCCAGGGCGTCGAAACTGAAGCTCTCGCCGCCCAGCTGGAACGGCTGCAGGTAGCTCAGGGTGAGGGTGTATTTGTCGTAGCGGGCGTGCGGCTGGCCCGGTTGCGGGTCGTGCTCACCCTGGGCGCCGAGCGCGCCGAGGCCCTGCTGCCAGCCGGCGTCGAGGTTGACGAAGGCGCTGCCGATGCGCCGGCCGTGGTTGAAGCCCAGCTGGCCTTCGCTGATGCGGCTGCTGGAGACGTCGAGCTTTTCGTCGTCGATGAAGTTGTTGGAGCGCACGTGGGCCAGGCCGAAGTTCACCGCGGTCTTGCTCAGGCTGTCGCGGTGCAGCACGCGCTCGGCGCCGAGCTGGTGCGACTGGCTGTCGCCGTCGAACTTGAAGGCGAAGCCGCTGCCTTCGTTGCGAGTGCGGTAGTAGCTCTGGTTATAGCTGTAGCGGAAGGTCCACCAGCCGTAGGGCAGGCTGTAGAACAGGGCCTGGTTGTCGGAGTGCTTCCAATGGTCGCTGACCACGTCCTGGGCCATGCGCAGGCCGAGCTGGTCGGCCAGGCCCAGCGGGCTGTCCCAGTCCAGGCCGAGGCCGGCCTGCTGTTCGCCGCTGCTGGCGTCGCCGCTGTTGTCGCGGAACGCCGAGACACGCCAGGGCTTGGCGCGCTCGCCCTTGAGCTGTACGCGGCTGCCGCCGACTTCATTGCCGGGCACCAGTTCCAGCTGGGCCTGGCGCGAAGGCAGGCGGTTGACCTGGTCCACCAGCTGCTCCAGCTCGCGCAGGTTGAGCACCTCGCCGGCATGGCCGGGGAAGCCCATGCCCAGCTCGCGCGGGCTGGCCACGGCGGACTCGTCGAAGCTCTCCACAAAGCCTTCCAGGCGGCCTTCGACCACGACGATCTTCAGGCTGCCGCTGGAGAGGTCCTGCTGCGGCAGGTAGGCGCGGCTGGTGACGAAACCGCGCGCCAGGTAGTGGTCGGTGATGCTCTTGAGCAGCGCATTGAGCTGGCCAACGCCCAGGCACTGGCCGCGATACGGCGCCAGCAGGCGCTCGCGGGCGCCGCCATCGAGGTGCGCGGCGCCGTCCAGGGTGATTTCGCGGATGGCGAAGCAACGGCTGTCGCTCGGCGCCGGCGCGGCCGCTTGTGGCGCGGCCTTGCCCGGCAGTTGCTGGAGGTCGTCCAGGCGCTGCTGCTGTTCGCGCAGCAGCTGTTGCTGGCGGTCACGCTGGAAGTCACGATCGCCGGGACTGGGCGGCAAGGAGGCGGCCTGCGCCGAAAAGCTGGTGGTGAGGGCGAACGCAAGCGTCCAGCCCCGAGGGAGAGATGGCATCCCGGCATACCTGAGCGGTTCGAATGAGCGCGGGATTAGAGCAAATCAAAAAGCCATCAGATCGCCGTTTGGCGGGGGCGTTCGCGCTTTAGGACAGGTCCTGCATGTGGCCTCCGCTTTTCCCTAGGCCCGGGTAATCGATTCCGCCGGCAGCCGGTAAATCCAGATGCGCCGCAGCACCGTGGCGAACTGCCGAGCCAGGCTGCCGCTGTTGTAGGTCTGCCCGTAGCGCGCGGCTATCGCGCGCACTTCGCGGGCCAGTTCGGCGTAGCGGCGCGCCGGCAGGTCGGGGTACAGGTGGTGTTCGATCTGGTGGCTGAGGTTGCCGGTGAGGATGTGCAGCAGCTTGCCGCCCTCCAGGTTGCTGGAGCCGCGCAGCTGGCGCAGGTACCAGTGGCCACGGGTTTCACCGTCCAGCACGCTGGCCGGGAACACCGCCGCCTTCTCGGTGAAGTGGCCGCAGAAGATCACCGTGAAGGTCCACAGGTTGCGCAGCAGGTTGGCCAGCAGGTTGCCGCAGAACACCGCCCAGAAGCCGCCGCCGAGCAGGCCCAGCAGGGGGAACACGAGGTAGTCCTTGGCCCACTGGCGGCCCAGCTTGGCGTTGAACGCGCGCAGCAGCGGGCGCAGTTCGTCCTTGCCCAGGCGGCCCTTGAAGTACTGGTCCAGGCGCAGGTGCTGGATGGCCACGGCGTACTGGAACAGCAGCGCCTGCAAGGTCACCCACAGCGGCTGCCAGCGGTAGAACGGCTTCCAGCGCTGTTCGGGGAACAGCCGCACCACGCCGTAGCCGACGTCGTCGTCCTTGCCCAGGACGTTGGTGTAGGTGTGGTGGATGTGGTTGTGGGTGTGCCGCCAGAAGTCGGCCGGGCCGACGATGTCCCACTCGTACTGGCGCCCGGCGAATTCCGGGTCGTTCATCCAGTCGTACTGGCCGTGCATGACGTTGTGGCCCAGCTCCATGTTCTCGAGGATTTTCCCCAGCCCCAGGAGCAGCCCGCCGAGCAGCCAGGTGGGCGCGAACCAGCCGCACAGCAGCAGCGCGCGGCCGGCCCAGCAGCAGGCGCGCACGGCGCCGCGCACGCGGCGGATGTAGCGGGCGTCGGCTTCGCCGAGGTCGTCCAGGGTGCGCTGGCGCAGGGCGTCCAGCTCGGCGCCGAAGGCGGCCAGCTCGGCCGGGGTGAGGTCGCGGTCTTCGCGCATGTCGGGGTTCCGGATAAGGCTAGAGGTCGAGGCTGACGTCGCCCTGCGGGGCGCTGACGCAGAGGCGGATGGGCTGCTGCGGTTCGCTGTGCAGCTCGCCGCTGCGCAGGTCGCGCACGCTGCCGGAAAGCAGGGTGCAGGTGCAGCTCGTGCAGATGCCCTGGCGGCAGCCGTGGGCCGGGCGCAGGCCGGCGGCCTCGGCCTGTTCGAGCAGGCTGCGCTGGTTGTCACCGGTGGCATCGCGGCCGCTGCGGGCGAAACGCAGGCGCAGCTCGCGACGGGCTTCGTCGCTGTTCCAGACGGGCACCGTGAAGGCTTCCCATTGCAGGCTGGCGGCGCGGTTTTCGAGGCTGTCGCGCACGGCGCCAACGAAGCCGGCCGGGCCGCAGGCGAGCACGTGGTCACCCGTCACGCCATCGAGATGTTCGTTGCGGAAGCGCCCCTGCAACTCGCCTTCCGCGGCCGCGCCGGTGCTGATGGCCCAGCGCGGGCTGAAGTTGGGATAGTCGCGAGCCAGGGCCTGCAGGTGTTCGGCGTAGGCGCGCTGGCCGCGCTCGCGCACGTAGTGCAGCAGCGTCACCGGGCCACGATAGCCCTCGGCCAGGGCCTGGCGCAGCAGGCCGAACAGCGGTGTCAGGCCACTGCCGGCGGCCAGCAGCAGTACACCGCGCTGGTCGGCCGGCCAGCGCAGGTCGCCGGCCGGCGCGCCCAGTTCGAGCACGTCGCCCACGCACAGCTGGCCGAGCAGCAGCGGCGAGACGCGGCCACCGGGCTGCCGTTTCACGGCGATCTCCAGGCAGCCGCCGGCCTCGCCAATCAGGCTGTAGCTGCGCGCCAGGCGCACGCCGGCGTGCTCGATGAACAGTTGCAGGTGCTGGCCGGGCCGGCCGCCGCGCCAGTTGGCGTTGGGCCGCAGGCGCAGGGCGAGGGTGTCGTCGGCCACCCACTGGCGGCCCTCCACGCGGGCGAACACGCGGTTCAGCGCCCAGGCCGGGTTGAGCGTGGCGAGCACGGCGTCGACATCGGCCTCGCGCAGCCAATGCCGGTGCGCCAGTGCGCGCAAAGGCGCCAGCAGCGGGCGCAGGGGCCGCAGCCAGGCCAGGGGGAGCAGGGTCATGGGAATCCACAAACAGTAAACACTTGTTCACTAAACTGGCATGCCGGCACTATTCAGTCAACAATCGTTCACTGAAATGATCGACTGTCGCGCTGGATAATGGCCATTTGCTAGAGTCGCCGCACACCCAGACGGCCCCCGCATGGACAGCGCGGGGGCAACCGCCCGTTGCCACAAGGAGTCCCATGAACCGGCCCGCGCGTTTCGCCCTGCTCGCCCTCGCCAGCCTGCCCCTGCTGCGCGCCCCCAGCGCCCTCGCCGCCCAGGCGGAGTACCTGGTCATGACGCCGCTGGAAGAAGTCCGGCAGAAATGCCAGCACGACCTGCCCAGCCACGCCGTCACCTGCATCCTCGACGGCACGACCATCGGCGAGCCGGCGCAGTGGCTGCCCAAGGGCAGCGTCACCGAGAACCTCTCGCAGGACGAATGGGCCGCCGGCGCGCAGGTGGGCCTGGTGCTGGAGCTGACCACCCGCACCGCCGCCAACGGCGTGCCGCTGCTGGTCGCCACCGGCTACCAGACGCTCAGCACCGCGCCGCAGCAGAAGGAAACCCGCTTCGCCGGCGCGCTGTGGAAAACCGTGCGCAGCCAGCTGTACGTCAAGCCGGTGGACGATCCGCTGGCGGTGCAGTTCCTCCACGACGCCACCTTCAGCCCCACGCCGCAGCAGCTGGCGGCCCGCCAGGACGCGGCCAAGGAGGCCGAGGCGCGCGCCTACGTCGACTCCCCGGAAGGGCAACGGCTGATCGCCGCCGAGCAGATCATCAACTGCGACGACCAGATCCGCGAAGCGCGCGAAGTGCTCGCCCGCGACGACCGGATCGCGGCCGTTTCCGGCTACGAGAACAAGCTCGACCGCCGCCGCGCCGGCGAACGCATCGTCGAGTGCCAGGACGCGATGAAGGAGTATTGGGCCGACTACCGGCGCAACGGCGGCAAGGCCCGCACGGTGCAGGCCCTGCGCAACCCCTGAGCGGCCCGCTCGCCCGCCTCCCCGGCCATTTGCTAGAGTGCCGGGGCCCTCGCCCTGGAAGCCCCCATGTCCTCTCCCCGTGCCGAACAGAAACAGCAGACCCGCCAGGCCCTGATGGACGCCGCGCGCGGCCTGATGGACAGCGGCCGCGGTTTCGGCAGCCTGAGCCTGCGCGAGGTGGCGCGCGCCGCCGGCATCGTGCCGGCTGGTTTCTACCGGCACTTCGCCGATATGGACGCGCTGGGCCTGGCGCTGGTCGCCGACGTAGACGAGACCTTCCGCCAGACCCTGCGCGTGGTGCGGCGCAACGAATTCGAGCTGGGCGGGGTGATCGAGGCCTCGGTGCGCATCTTCCTCGACGCGGTGAGCGCCAACCGCACCCAGTTCCTGTTCCTGGCCCGCGAGCAGTACGGCGGCTCGCTGCCCATCCGCCAGGCGGTGGGCACCCTGCGCCAGCGCATCACCGACGACCTGGCGGCGGACCTGGCGCTGCTCAACAAGCTGCCGCACCTGAAGCCGGCCGACCTCGACATCATCGCCGACCTGGTAGTGAAGACGGTGTTCGCCACCCTGCCGGAGCTGATCGACCCGCCGGCCGAGTCGCTGCCGGCGCACCTGGGCGCGGAAGCCAAGGTCACCCAGCAGCTGCGCTTCATCATGATCGGCGCCAAGCACTGGCTGGGCGTCGACCCGCGCGCCTGAGGCCGAGGCTTCCTTGTAGGAGCGAGCTTGCTCACGAACCCGCCGGTGGCGCCTGCGCATTGGTTCAGCTCCACGCCCTCGCCCTGAAGGGAGAGGGCAAGGAGGTCGGGTCGACTACGTTGTCACCGGCCAACACCTTTCGCGAGCAAGCTCGCTCCTACGAAAAGCCCCATTCCGCCCTACATCGGTGCGCACCATTTGCGTGCGCACCATCGGCGCGCACGCGCACCATTCCTGATCATTCGGACAACCGCCCCAGGCCGCGCCATTGCTGGCCGCGCCCGGCCCTGGCAAGGCCCTTGCTGTAGCTCGGCCATTGCCTACTGCCGGACACCGCCATGCTGGTCATCCACCAACGCATCGAGCCCCGCGACCACTGGGACGCCGAACTGCACCTGAACTACGAGGCGCGCAGCAAGAGCCGCCTGCGCTGCTACAGCCGCGAAGGCGAAGACGTCGGCCTGTTCCTCGAACGCGGCCAGTCGCCGCTGGCCGACGGCGACTGCCTGCTGGCCAACGATGGTCGCGTGGTGCGCGTGTGCGCAGCGCCCGAGCAACTGCTCCACGTGACCTGCGCCAGCCCCCGCGAGCTGAACCGCGCCGCCTACCACCTGGGCAACCGCCACGTGGCGCTGCAGGTGGGCGAAGGCTGGCTGCGCCTGCTCGACGACTACGTGCTCAAGGCCATGCTCGACCAGCTCGGCGCCACCGTGCACAGCATCGAGGCGCCCTTCCAGCCTGAGCACGGCGCCTATGGCGGTGGGCACCACCATTCGCACCAGGGCGAGGCGGAGTTCAACTACGCGCCGAAGCTGCATCAGTTCGGGGTGCGGCGCTGATGACGATGCAAATCCCCTTCGAGACTTCAGGCGAACACCCGACATTCGCGAGCGCATCGATCAGCCCCCTCGCCCTTCGGGGAGAGGGTTGGGGAGAGGGCGATGCCCAACGCCAGTAGCTCCATCAACGCGCTCTGGCCCCTCCTGCGCCTCGCCAGCCCGCAGCTGCCGATCGGCGGCTACAGCTACTCCCAAGGTCTGGAAGCGGCGCTGGAGCACGGCCTGGTCACGGATGCCGAGAGCGCCTTCGCCTGGCTCGCCGACCAGTTGCAACTGAACCTCGCGCGTTTCGAGGGGCCGCTGCTGGCCGAGCTGCTGCGCGCCGCGCTGGCCACCGACTGGGCGGCCCTGAGCGATGCCGCCGAACGCCACCGGGCCAGCCGCGAAACCCGCGAGCTGGCCCAGGAGAACCGCCAGATGGGCTTCTCCCTGGCACAACTGCTGGAGGCCCTGCCGGAGCTCGACGCGCCGGCCCGCGCCTGGCTCGCCGCGCAGCCGGAACCCTCGCTGGCCGCCACCTGGGCCCTGGCCGCGCGGGCCTGGGGCCTGGACGCCGGGCAGGCCCTGGGCGCCTGGCTGTGGGGCTGGGCGGAGAACCAACTGGCGGTGCTGATGAAGGCCCTGCCGCTGGGCCAGCTGGCCGCGCAGAAGCTCACCTCGCGCCTGCTTCCCGAACTCGAACGGGCCTGCGCCGCCGCGCTGGCGGAGGACGCCCCCGGTGGCGCGCCCTTCGGCCTGGCGCTGGCGAGCATGGCCCATGAATCGCAATACAGCCGTCTGTTCCGTTCCTAGGAGAACCCCAGCATGAACTCCCAACCCCTGCGCGTCGGCATCGGCGGCCCGGTGGGCTCCGGCAAGACCGCCCTGACCCTGGCCCTGTGCCGCGCCCTGCGCAACCGCTACAACCTGGCCGTGGTGACCAACGACATCTACACCCAGGAAGACGCCCAGTTCCTGGTGCGCAACGAGGCGCTGGACCCGGAGCGGATCATCGGCGTGGAAACCGGCGGCTGCCCGCACACGGCGATCCGCGAGGACGCCTCGATCAACCTGGAGGCGGTGGACCAGCTCAACCGTCGCTTCCCCGGTCTTGAACTGATCCTGGTGGAATCCGGCGGCGACAACCTCTCGGCCACCTTCAGCCCCGAGCTGTCGGACCTGACCCTGTACGTGATCGACGTGTCCGCCGGCGACAAGATTCCGCGCAAGGGCGGGCCGGGCATCTGCAAGTCCGACCTGCTGGTGATCAACAAGATCGACCTGGCGCCCCTGGTCGGCGCTTCGCTGGACGTGATGGACCAGGACGCACGGAAGATGCGCGGCGAGCGGCCCTTCGTGTTCAGCAACCAGAAGACCGGCCTGGGCCTCGACGAGATCATCGCCTTCATCGAACGCCAGGGCCTGCTGACCGCCGCCTGATACCGCCCGCGGGCCCCACGCGGGGCCCGCCGAACGCCCCCACAAGGAAGCCCCCATGTCCCTGCGCAAAAGCCTCTACGCCCTGGCGCTGTTCCTCACCCCGGCCATCGCCTTCGCCCACCCCGGCCACGGCGACAACGGCCTGGCCGCCGGCGTGCTGCACCCGCTGACCGGCCTCGACCACCTGCTGGCGATGTTCGCCGTCGGCCTCTGGGCCGCCCAGCAGAAAGGCGCCGCGCGCCTGGCACTGCCCTGCACCTTCGTCGGCGCCATGCTGCTCGGCGGCCTGCTCGGCTTCGACGGCGTGCAACTGCCCTTCATCGAAACCGGCATCGCCGCCTCGGTGCTCGCCCTGGGCCTGTGCGTGGCCCTGGCGGTGCGCCCGCCGCTGGCCCTGGCAATGGGCGTGACCGCGCTGTTCGCCATGGCCCACGGCATCGCCCACGGTCTGGAGCTGCCGGAGCTGTCCAGCCCCTGGGCCTACGCCGCCGGCTTCGTCGCCGCCACCGCAGGCCTGCACGCCGCCGGCTACGCGCTGGTGCGCTACCTGCCGCAGGCGGCCGCGCCGCTGGTGCGCGTCGCCGGCCTGGCCTCGGCCGGCGCCGGAGTGTGGTTGCTGGCGGGCTGACGGATATCGCACCTCCCCCTAGGGCGCATAACGCCTACGGCGTTATCCGCCGACCAGCCCCGCGCAGGGCGACGGCGGATAACCGCGAACGGTTATTCGCCCTACGCGGGAGCCCCGCCCGCGCGCATGACCGCCCGGCGTCAGAGCGAGATCGGATAGTTGAGGATCAGCCGCGTCTGGTCGAAGTCGCTGTTGAAGCTGCGCCGGTTGCTGGCGTGGTTGACCCGCACGTTGAGCTTTTTCAGCGGTCCGCTCTGCACCGTGTAGCCCAGCTCCAGGTCACGTTCCCATTCCTTGCCGCCACTGCCGAGCTTGGTGGTGGCGTTGTCGCCCTTGCCGTAGCGCACCATGCTCACCAGGCCGGGCACACCCAGGGCCGCGAAGTCGTAGTCGTGGCGCAGCTGCCAGGAGCGTTCGTCCTCGTTGGTGAAATTGCCGTTGAACATGTCGTTGCCCATGGTCCGCCCGCTGCTGCCGTAGACCGACTGCCACATACCGGTGCCGCCGACCTTCTGCAGGCCGAGGTAGAGGGTGTGCCCGCCATGGCTCGCCGAAAGCAGTGCGTAGGCGGTGTGGCTATCGATGTCGCCTGCCAGGGCGCGGCCATCGTCGCGGTCGAAGAACAGGCCGAGGTTGGCGCCCAGCACCCAGTCGCCCAGCGGCTGCTTGTGCACCAGGTTGAAATAGCGCTGGGTGTAGATGTCCTCCAGTTGCGCGTACCAGGCGCCCAGCAAGGTGCGCTGGTCGTTGAAGCGGTACTCGCCGCCGGCGTAGTTGAAAGCGTCGGACTGCGCCGTCGGCGCCGACCAGGACGACAGGTCCTGCAGGTCCGCCGAGTTGCGCAGGCTGACCTGGTCGTAGCGCCCGCCGTACAGGCTCACGCCAGCCCATTCCCGGGACACCAGCGCCGCACCGCGGAACGTCTGCGGCAGCAGGCGGCCGTCGTCATAACGCAGCACGGGGATGTCCGGGAGCATCTCGCCGACCTTCAGCTCACTGGCCGAGAACCGCAGCTTGGCCGCCACCGCCACCCGCCCGTACTCATCGGCGGCCTTGCCGTCGTCGTGCACCGGCAGCAGCTCGGAACCGCTCTGGTCGCGGCTGCTGTTGAGCTTCACGCCATACAGGCCCAGGGCATCGACGCCCAGCCCCAGGGGGCCGCGGGTGTAGCCAGAGGTGAACTTGAGGATGAAGCCCTGGGCCCACTCGTTGACCAGGCTCTTGCCCGCACTGTGATCGCGGAAGTCGCGGTTGAACGCGTAGTTGCGCAGCACCAGGTCGGTGCGCGAGTCCTCGAAGAAGCCACCCTCCTCGGCCAGCGCGGGCGCGCACAGCAGCGGCAGGGCCACGCAGGCGAGGGACGGCAATACGGCGGTGTGACGGGTACTCATTGTTATTGTTCTCCGTTTCTTTGGGATGCAGCGACCCGGGACGCGTCCGTGTGGACACGCCCTGGGCGGGGTTCGCGGTGGAGCCGGCTAGACGATCAGAACGGGTAGTGGCGCGCCTCGCGCTGCACGCTCACCCAGTGGTCACGGGTGAACTCGTCGATCGCCCAGTCGCCGTTGAAGCGACCCAGGCCGGAGTTCTTCTCGCCACCGAAGGGCGCGTTGGCCTCGTCGTTGACCGGGATGTCGTTCACGTGGGTCATGCCCGCGCGGATGCGCCGGGCGAAGCGCACGCCGCGGTCGAGGTCGCGGGTGAACACTGCGCTGGCCAGGCCGTACTCGCTGGCGTTGGCCAATTGCAGGGCGTGCTCCTCGTCGCGGGCGCGCAGCAGGCCGATCAGCGGGCCGAAGATTTCGTCGCGGGCGATCTCCATCTCCGGGCCGACTTCGCCGTACACGTGGGGCGCCAGCAACTGGCCCTGCACGCCGCCTTCGTACAGCGGCCTGGCGCCTTCGCGACGGGCCAGGGCGACCTTCTCCAGCAGGCCTTCGAGCTGGCGCGCGTTGATGATCGGGCCGACGGCGGTCTCGGCCAGTTGCGGGTCGCCGACCTTCACCCGCTTCACGCGCTCGACGAAGCGTTCGGCGAAGGCGTCGTACAGCGAGTCGGCAACGATGATGCGGTTGATCGCCATGCAGATCTGCCCCTGGTGCAGGAACTTGCCGAACACCGCCGCGCTCACCGCCTGCTCCAGGTCGGCGTCCTCCAGCACCACGAACGGGCTGTTGCCGCCCAGCTCCAGGGCCACGTGCTTGAGATGCGCCCCGCCGCTGGCGATGCGACCGATGTTGCGCCCCACCGGGGTGGAGCCCGTGAAGGTCACCAGGCCCGGCACCGGGTGCTCGACGAAGGCGTCGCCGATCTCGCTGCCGGCGCCGACCACCACGCTGAGCACCCCGGCCGGCAGCCCGGCTTCCTCGAACAGGCGCGCCAGCAGCAGGCCGCCGCACACCGGGGTGTCGCTGGCCGGCTTGACCACCACCGCGTTACCCAACGCCAGGGCCGGGGCCAGCGAGCGCTGGGTCAGGTGCAGGGGGAAGTTCCACGGGCTGATGACCCCGACCACGCCGATGGCGCTGCGATACACACGGCTTTCCTTGCCGGGGACGTTGGAATCGACGATGCGCCCGTGCACGCGGCTGGGAAAGGACGCCGACTCCAGGGTGATGGCACGCGCCGCGCCCCACTCCAGGGTCGCCTTCAGGCGGGTGCTGCCGGATTCGCGGATGATCCAGTCGATGATCTCTTCGCGGCGCTGGTCGAACAGCGCCACCACGCGGTGCAGCAGCGCGGCGCGCTCCGCCGGCGGCAACGCGGCCCAGGCCGGCTGCACCTCGGCGGCCTTGCGGTAGGCGGCATCGAGGTCGTCGCGACTGGCCTGGGGGATTTCCGCCAGCAGGCTGCCGTCGTAGGGATTGCAGTCACGCAGCAGCTTGCCGGTGCTGCCGGTGCGCCATTCGCCGGCGATGGGTTGCAGGTGGAAGTCGGTGTAAGCGGTCATGGACGTGCTCCTTTCAAACGGATTTTTCGCGGGCGAGGAAGGCGCCGGCAGGCTCGCGTGGACGCAGGCGGATGCAGCCGATGGCCAGCGCGCCCAGGACCCCGGGGAGGGCGAAGGCGAGGAAGTTCTCCTGGAACGGCAGCTCCAGGGCCAGCAGGCTGCCGCCGAGCATGGGCCCGGCAATGGCGCCGAGGCGGCCGATACCGGCGGCCCAGCCGACCCCGGTGCTACGCACGTGGGCCGGGTAGAACTGCGAAGCGTAGGCGTGAATCACCGCCAGGGTGCCGATGGTGGTGGCACCGGCGATCACCAGCAGGCCGTTGAGCAGCCACGGGCCGGGGTTCACCCCCAGCGCCGCCAGCGAGGCCGCGGCCAGGGCGAAGAACAGCACCAGTGTGCGCTGGGTACCCAGGCGGTCGGCGAGCCAGCCGCCGAACAGCGCGCCGACGGTGGCGCCAACGTTCAGGGTGACCAGGAACACCAGGCTGGAAGTCAGGGGGTAGCCACCGTTGGCCATCAGCTTCGGCAGCCAGGTATTGAGGCCGTAGCTCATCAGCATGCACATGCCGAAGCCGACCCACAGCAGCAGCGTGCCCAGCGCCTGGCCGCCATGGAACAGCTGCGGCAGGCGCGCCTTGTCGGCGTCGGGGTCGGGCCTGGCGATCAACAGTTGGGTGCCGGCGCGGTAATCCGGGTCGACCTTGGCCAGCAGCGCGTCCAGCTCGGCGCGGCGTCCCTTGATTTCGAGGAAAGCCGCCGACTCCGGCAGGTAGCGCAGCATCAGCGGCACCGCCAGCACCGGCAGCACCGGCAGCACCGCCACGTAGAACACCGACTGCCAGCCCCACTGCGGGATCAGCGCGATGCCCACCAGCGCCGAGAGCACCGCGCCCACCGAGTAGAAGCTGGACATCACGGTGATCAGCGTGGCGCGACGCCCGGCCGGGGCGAATTCGCTGATCAGGTTGACCGCGCTGGGCACCAGGGCGCCCAGCGCCAGGCCGGTGAGGAAACGGCACACGCCCAGTTGTAGCGGCGTTTGCGCATGCCCGGTGAGGAAGGCCGCGAGGCTCGCCAGCAGGGTCATCAGGATCACCAGCCGGCGCCGCCCGTAACGGTCGGCCAGGGGGGCGAGCAGGGTCCCGCCGAAGAGCATGCCGAACAGCGCGCAGCTGCCCAGGGTGCCGGCTTCCACGGGGGATAACTGCCACTCGTGCATCAGCCGGGGCACCACCGAGCCGTACACCACCATGTCGTAGCCGTCGAACAGCATGATGAAGCAGCCCCAGGCCAGGATCAGCCAGTGGGTGCGGTTGAAACGGGCGGCGTCGATCACCGCCGCGACTGTCGTCTTGTGCATAACCACCTCTTGTTATTTTTCTGTGGGTGTAGCGGCTGGCGCCCCAGGCAGGGCGCGCACGCGTCAGGGTTCGATGGTGAGGGTGGGCACCTCGATCAGCACCGGCTCGCTGCCGGCCAGCGCGCGCGCCAGTTCAGCGCGCAAGGTCGCGGCGTCGGCCGCCTGCACCGAACGCACGCCATAGCCGCTGCCGATCTGGCAGAAGTCCAGGCCGGGCACGTCCAGGCCGGGGGCGTCGGGCACGTCGAGCACCCCGGCGAACCAGCGCAGCGCGCCGTAGGTGCCGTTCTTGAGGATGATGAACACCGCCGGGATGCGGTATTGCGCGGCGGTCCAGAGCGCGGTGATGCCGTAGTTGGCCGAGCCGTCGCCGATGATGCCGATCACCCGCCGTTGCGGTTGCGCCAGTTGCACGCCGACCGCCGCCGGCAGGCCGAAGCCCAGGCCGCCGGCCGCCGGGAAGAAATAACTGCCCGGCTGGCGCATCTGCACGCGCTGCCAGAAGGCGGTCACCGTGGAGGTGGATTCCTTGACGAAGATGGCGTCGTCCGGGGCCAGTTCGTCGATCACGTCGAACACGCTTTCCGGGTGCAGCGGCCCCGCCCCGGCGGCGCGCGGCGCCGGGCGCGGCAGGGCTTCGGGCATCGGCCGCGCGCTGGGGCGAACGGCTTCCACCAGGGCTTCGACGGTGAGGAAGATGTCGCCGACCAGGGCGTCGCCCATGGGCGCGCGGGCGGCCTCGCCGGGGTCGCAGGTGAGGTGCACCAGCTCGGCGCCGGCGGGCAGGTAGTCGCCCGGGGCGAACTGGTGGTAGCGGAACACCGGGGCGCCGATCACCAGGATCAGGTCGTGCCCGGCGAGCCGTTGCGAGATGCCGGCGATGGCTGCCGGCAGCACGCCACGGAAGCATGGGTGGCGGGTGGGGAACGGGCAGCGCGAGGCCGAGGGCGCGACCCAGGCCGGCATCCGCAGTTTCTCCGCCAGCTGCACGGCCAACGGGTTGGCGTTGGCCCCGTCGACGTCCGGGCCCAGCACCAGCACCGGGTTGCGCGCCCGCGACAGGCGCCCGGCCAACTCGCCCAGCTGCGCCGGCGAAGGCAGCCCGGCGCTGGCGACGTGGCGTGCGGCCAGGTGCTCGACGCCGGCCGGCGCCGGTTGCGCCCAGTCGTCGTAGGGGATCGACAGGTACACCGGCGCCTTGGGCGCCAGGTTCGCCATGTGGATGGCCTGGCTCAGCGCGCGCGGCACGTCCTGGGCGCAGGCCGGCTCGGCGCTCCATTTCACCAGCGGCTTGGGCAACTGCGGCGCTTCGACGTTGGCCAGCATCGCCTCCACCCCGATCATCGAGCGCACCTGCTGGCCGGCGCTGATCACCAGTGGGCTGTGGCTGTACCAGGCGTTGGTCAGCGCGCCCATGCCGTTGCCAGTGCCGGCGGCGGCGTGCAGGTTGACGAAGGCCGGCTTGCCGCTGGCCAGGGCGAAGCCGTCGGCCATGCCGACCACCGCGCCTTCGTGCAGGCCGAGGATGTAGCGGAAGTCTTCGGGGAAGTCCTTGAGGAACGGCAGTTCGTTGGAGCCAGGGTTGCCGAACACGGTGGTCAGGCCATGGCGCCGGAGGATGTCGTAGGAGGCGGAGTGCACGCTTTTCATGCTGGCCCTTCAGGCTCGTCGTTGGATTTGCGCTACTCTCGCAGCGGCCAGATAATCGATCAAATCGATAGTCTTTCTATCTAAAATAAAAACCATCTATGCGACCGCCATGGCCCAGATCGACCTCAACCTGATCCGCACCTTCGTCACCCTCTACGAAGCCGGCAGCGTGACTGCCGCCGCCGAGCGCCTGTTCGTCACCCAGCCCTCGGTGAGCTACGCCCTGGCGCGGCTGCGCGAGTTGTTCGACGACCCGCTGTTCAGCCGCAGCCGCGACGGCATCCAGCCGACCTTCGTCGCCGAACAGCTGTACGCCACGCTGCGCGAGGCGCTGACGCGCATCGAAGGCGCGGTGCAGGGCACCCGCCAGTTCGACCCGGCGAGTACCGAGCGGCGCTTCCGTATCGCCCTCACCGACCTCGGCGAGCTGGGCTTCCTGCCGCTGATCCTGGCGCGACTGAACCGCGAGGCGCCGAACGCCGAAGTGGAAGTGCTGCCGCTGCAGGTGGACCAGGTGGGCGACTGGCTGGCCAGTGGCAAGGTGGACGCCGCCATCTGCCGCCAGGCGGTGCCCGGCAGCCGCAGCCAGGTACTGATCCACGAGCGCTACGTATGCCTGCTGTGCGCCGACCACCCGCGCATCGGTGGAGCGCTCGACCTGCCGGCCTACCTGGATGAGCGTCATGTGGTGGTGACGCGCACCTCCGGCCACGGCATAGCCGAGGACGTGCTCCAGGCGATGAAGCTGGAGCGCCGTATCGCCCTGCGCGTGCCGCACTTCTCGGTGCTGCCGAAGATCCTTCCCGGCACCGACCTGCTGACCATCCTGCCGGCGCAAATCGCCGGCATGTTCGTCGCCGAGGGTGGGCTGAAGATGCTCGAGCTGCCTTTCGCCGTGCCGTCCTTCGACGTGTCCCTGCACTGGCGCGCGAGCAGCGAGCAGTCGGCGGCGCTGGAGTGGTTCCGCAACGCCATCGCCGAGGCGATCATCGACGGCCAGCACTGAACCGGCCTCAGTGCGCGGCCAGCGGCGCGGCGGCCGGCGCCACGGGGCGCAAGCCGAGCAGCACGCCGGCGGCCAGCACGAAAACCACGGCGAACAGCCCGTACAGGTGCAGCGGCTGCCAGCCGCCATCGAGCAACACGCCGGCGACGGTCGGCGAGAGGATCGCGCCCAGGCGGCCGACGCCGATCGCCCAGCCCACCCCGGTGGCGCGCACCCCGGCCGGGTAGGCCAGCGGCGACAACGCGTAGAGCCCGGCGATGCAGCCGTTGGCGCACAGCCCGATCAACAGCCCCAGCCCCAGCGCGGCGGCCAGCGAGGTGGCCGAGGCGAGGAACAGCACCAGCAGCGCGGCGGTGACCAGCATGAAGCCCTGCAGCACCCGCGCCAGGGGCAGGCGCGCGGAAAGCGCGCCCACCAGCGCCGCGCCGAAGATGCCGCCGATGCTCAGCAGCACCCCGCCGGTGATGCCCTGCTGCGCGGTCAGCCCGGCGGCCACCAGCAGCTTCGGCGTCCAGCTCATGATGAAGTAGAAGCCGAACATGGCGAGGAAGAACAACAGCCAGATCAGCAAGGTCGAGCGGCGCAGTTCGGGCGCCAGCAACTGCAGCAGGGCCGCGCCCTTCCGTTCGCGCACACGGGCCTCGGGCAGTGCGGTGAGGCTCTCCAGGCCCAGCCGACGAGCCAGGGCGTTGACCCGCACCAGGGCGTTGGCCGGACGGCGGGCAAGGAGGAAGTCGAGGGACTCCGGCAGGCCCACCAGTACCAGCGGGATCGCCGCCAGGGAGATCAGGCCGCCGGCGAGGAACACCGAGCGCCAGCCCCAGTGGCCGATCAACCACACCGCCAACAGGCCACCGAAGGTCGCGCCCAGCGCGTAGCCGGTGGATTGCAGGCTGACCGCCAGCGGCCGCCAGCGCTTGCTGGCGTATTCGGCGGCGATCACATTGCTGCTGGCGAGGATGCCGCCAATGCCCAGGCCGGTGAGGCCGCGCAGCAGGGCGAGCTGGGTCGGCGACTGGCTAAGCGCTGAAAGCAGCATGCCCAGGCCGCACAGCAGCAGGCAGAAGAGAATCAGCGGGCGACGGCCGAACTGGTCGGCGCGCGGGGCGATGAACAGCGAGCCGGCGGCCATGCCGAACAGCCCGGCGCTGAGCAGCAGGCCGACCTGGGCGCCGTTCAGGCCCCACTCGGCGGACACCGAGGCGGCGGTGAAGGCCATCACCAGCACGTCGAAGCCGTCGATCATGTTGAGCACGATGCAGATGCCGATGGCGGTCCACTGGAAGCGGTTCATCGGGCCCTGTTCCAGGGCGGCGCGCAGGTCGCGGCTCATGGGCGCACCCCGCGAGCGGCGGAGGTCGAAGGCAACGCACGGTGGAAGGCACAGCGCAGGCGGAGTGAGGCCGGCATGGCGGGTTCCTCTTGTTCTTGTTGTGGAGGCTGGGTGGCGCACACCCTGGCAGCAGTGGATCCCGAATACAAGCATGATTGGATCCCAAAAATCTCTTCAGCCGGCTACGCCCCTATCCCGCAACCACGGCAACCCCCACATGAACAGGCTTATACGACCAATTATCGAATCCGTTCGTTTATCGAACTGATTATTTTTCGACCATTTCGGTTGACAGCTTTTGCCTCGCCATTCAAACATTGGATCCAATAACAAGCACAAGATGAGGATCGCCCCATGTTTCCGAAGAACGCCTGGTACGTCGCCTGCACCCCTGATGAGATCGACGGCAAGCCCCTGGGCCGGCAGGTCTGCGGCGAGAAGATGGTCTTCTACCGCGGCGCCGAGGGGCGCGTGGCGGCGCTGGAGGATTTCTGCCCGCACCGCGGCGCGCCGCTGTCGCTGGGCTTCGTCGAGGACGGCAAGCTGATCTGCGGTTACCACGGCCTGGCCATGGGCTGCGAGGGCCGCACAGAATCCATGCCCGGCCAGCGCGTGCGCGGTTTCCCGGCGATCCGCACGTTCGCCGTGGAAGAGCGCTACGGCTTCATCTGGGTGTGGCCAGGCGACGCCGCCCAGGCCGACCCGGCGTTGATCCACCACCTGGAATGGGCGGACAACCCGGACTGGGCCTACGGCGGCGGGCTGTACCACATCCAGTGCGACTACCGGCTGATGATCGACAACCTCATGGACCTCACCCACGAGACCTATGTGCACGCCAGCAGCATCGGCCAGAAGGAGATCGACGAGGCGGCGCCGCAGACCCGCACGGAAGGCGACGAGGTGATTACCGAGCGGCACATGGAAAGCGTCATGGCCCCGCCCTTCTGGCGCATGGCCCTGCGTGGCAACGGCCTGGCCGACGACGTGCCGGTGGACCGCTGGCAGATCTGCCGCTTCACCCCGCCCAGCCACGTGCTGATCGAGGTGGGCGTGGCCCACGCCGGCCACGGTGGCTACCACGCGCCGGCGCGGCACAAGGCGGCGAGCATCGTGGTCGACTTCATCACCCCCGAGAGCGAGACCTCCATCTGGTATTTCTGGGGCATGGCGCGCAACTTCCAGCCGCAGGACGAGGCGCTCACCGCGACCATCCGCGAGGGCCAGGGAAAGATCTTCGGCGAGGACCTGGAGATGCTCGAACAGCAGCAACGGAACCTGCTGCGCCATCCCCAGCGGCAGCTGCTGAAGCTGAACATCGACGCCGGCGGCGTGCAGTCCCGGCGCATCCTCGAGCGCCTCTGCGAGGCCGAGTAGCAACAACCCGCCTCCGCGCTGATCGCCAGCGCCTGAGCCCCTTTCCAGCGCCGGCCCGCGCGGCCGGCCAAGCCTGAGACTGCCACCGTGCTAGACGTCGTTATCACCCGCGTGCAGCGGGAAACCCCGGATATCCTCAGCCTCGAACTGGCCCGCGCCGACGCCGGTCCGCTGCCAGCCTTCAGCGCCGGTTCGCACATCGACCTGCACCTGCCGGGCGGTCTGGTGCGCCAGTACTCGCTGTGCAACGCGCCGGAGGAAACCCACCGCTACCGCATCGCCGTGCTGCGTTGCGCCGATTCGCGCGGCGGCTCCCTCGCCGTGCATGCACTGCAGGCCGGGCAACCCCTGCGCATCGGTGCGCCGCGCAACCTGTTCCCGCTCGCGCAAGGCACCGGCCGGCGCCTGCTGTTGGCCGGCGGTATCGGCATCACCCCGCTGCTGAGCATGGCCGAACAGCTGAGCCGTGACGGCGCCGACTTCGAGCTGCACTACTGCGCGCGCTCGGCCTCGCAGGCGGCCTTCGTCGAGCACCTTGCGCACTGCGCCTACGCCAGCCGGGTGACCTGCCACTTCGACGACGGCGACCCGGCGCGGCGCCTGGACGTGGCCACGCTGCTGGCGGCGCAGGCAGGCGATGCGCAGTTGTACACCTGCGGGCCGGCGGGCTTCATGGAACACGTGCTGGACAGCGCCCGCCGCCTGGGCTGGGACGAGTCGCGCCTGCACCGCGAATACTTCGGCGCCGAGCCGGACGTGGGTGGCGCAGCCTTCGAGGTGCAGCTGGCGAGCAGCGGCCAGGTGGTTCGCGTGGAGGACGGGCAGAGTGTGGTGGAAGCGTTGCGCGCGGTCGGCGTGGAGGTGCAAGTGGCCTGCGAACAGGGCATCTGCGGCACCTGCCTGACCCGTGTGCTGGAGGGCGTGCCGGAACACCGCGACCAGTACCTGACGGAAGACGAACAGGCCGCCAATGACCAGTTCACGCCCTGCTGTTCGCGCTCCTGCAGCCCACGGCTGGTGCTGGACCTCTGACGTCGTAGGGCGCATAACGCCTGCGGCGTTATCCGCCGATCGGCCCCGGCGGAGGGCAACGGCGGATAACCGCGAACGGTTATTCGCCCTACGGCCCGCTATTCCGTCGTCGAAGGTTTCTTCAACACCGCCACCCCGTCGCGCTGCGGGTGGAAGTTCTCGGCGTAGCGCAGGGTTGCGTTGGCATGCTCGCGCATGATCGCCTCGGCCCGTGCGCCCTGCCCGTGGACCAGGGCGTCGAAGGCGGCATGGTGCTGCATGTGGGCGAAGTTGAAGCGCTGGAATTCACGGGGCAGGTTGTCGCGGTCCACCGCCAGCGAGCTGACCGAAGCGAACGGCAGGTGGTCGTTGCGCGCCAGGGCCTCGGCGATGGCGCGGTTGCCGCTGGCCTCGATGATCGCCTGGTGAAAGCGCATGTTGAGGCTGTGGTAGGCCTCCAGATCCTCGGGCAGCACATGGCCCTTTTCGAACAGCCGGTCGCCCTCCTCCAGGCACTCGCGCAGCAGCTGGCGGGTCCGCTCGGAAATGCCGCGTTCGGCGGCCTGGCGCGCCGCCAGGCCCTCCAGCACGCCGCGTACTTCCACGGCGCCGGCGATGTCCTGCTCGGTCACCTCGCGCACCGTGTAACCGCGCCCGCCGGCCTTGATCAGCAAGCCTTCCTGTTCCAGCGTGCGCAGCGCCATGCGCACCGGCATGCGCGAAACCTGCAGGCGTTCGGCGGTGGGAATCTCGACGATCCGCTCGCCAGCGGCCAACTCGCCAGAGGCGATCATCTTGCGCAGTTCAGCCAGCACGCGTTGGCCTGGTTTGCTCATCGGGGGGCTCTTGAAGCGGGGAGGATTTGGGGATGATAACGCGCGAGCAAC
>NZ_JARJLT010000337.1 GCF_029335315.1 Pseudomonas citronellolis | reverse complement strand
GCCGGTTATTCGCCCTACGTTGGGGTTCGGCGTAGGGCGAATAACGCGCCGCGTTATCCGCCGGCTTTCTCAGCGCATGAACAGGCCGCCGTTGATGTCCCAGCAGGCGCCGGTCACCGCGGTGGCGTTGTCGGCGACCAGCAGCAGCACGCTGTCGGCCACGTAGTCCGGGTCGCCCAGGCGGCCCACCGGGATGGTCTTGAGGATCTGCTCCAGGCGCTCCGGGGCCACGGTCTCGCGCACCACCGGCAGGTCCAGCGGGCCCGGGGAGATGCTGTTGACGGTGACGCCGGCCGGGGCCAGTTCGCGGGCGAAGACCTTGGTCAGGGTGGCCACGCCGCCCTTGGCCGCGGCGTAGTGGCCGCCGGTGGCGGTGCCGCCGTTCTGCCCGGCCAGCGAGGCGATGTTGACGATGCGGCCGAAACCGCGCGCGGCGAAGTGCGCGCCGAACACCTGGCAGGCGACGAAGGTGCCGCGCAGGTTCACCGCCAGCGAGGCGTCGAACTCCTCCGGGGTGATGTCCATCAGTGCGGCGACCTTGGACACCCCGGCGTTGTTCACCAGGATGTCGCAGCCGCCCCACTTGGCCTGCAGCAGGTCGCGGGCGCGCTCGAAGTCGGCCTTCTCGCGCACGTCCAGCTCTACCGCCAGCACGCTGGCGCCGCTGGGGTCGAGTTCATCGGCCAGGCGCTGGGCGTCGTCCAGGCGCACGTCGGCCAGGGCCACGCGGTAGCCGGCGCCGTGCAGGCGCCGGGCGATGCATTCGCCGAGGCCGCGCGAGGCCCCGGTGACGAGTGCGGTACGGGTCATTGGCGAATCCTCAGAGCAGGAAGCCGATGGCAGCCAGGGCGTCCTGGCAGTTGATCAGGCGCACCACCTTGCGCTCCAGGCGCGGGCCTTCGGCGGTGAAGCGGATGCGGTGTTCCAGGTCGGCGACGAAGGGCGTGTGCACCCCGCGCTTGTAGGCGTAGAGGATCTGCGCCGAATGCACTTCGACGAGGTCGCCGGCGGCTTCCACCAGGCGGAAGCGCGACACCGTGCGCACGGTCTTCGCCGCGTCGATCGCCGAGGGCGAGTAGCCGGCGCTCAGGCGCTCGATGCGCAGGGCGCGCATGCGCGCGTCGTCGAAGGCGTAGTTGAGGCTGGCGGCGAAGTCGTCGCCCTCGGCGTCGATGGGCACCACGTAGATGCCCTCCTCGCTCCACAGCCCGTTCCACTGCGCGTAGTCCTTGCGGTCGAGCAGCTCGGCCTCGCGCCAGATGAATTCGATGGCCTTGGCCAGCGGGCCGGAGAAGCCGTTCAGGGTGTCGTTGCTCATTGGCTCATCATCCTTTTCCACATTTGGTAGACCTCGCGCATGCCGCCTTCGTCGGTGGCATGGGACACCTTGTCGCCGTTCTCGGCCACGACCTCGCGGTTCAGCCCGCGGTTGACCAGGATCGGCGCGTCGGGGCCGGCGTAGGAGCCGCGCTGCACGCGGTCCCAGGCCTCGGCGTCATCCGGGCTGCCGAAGCCGAACGGGCCCTGGAAGTGCTCGTGGATGCGCATGCGCTCGCGGTTGGCGATCTCCGGGCCGCCGTCCATGCCGAGGGCGACGTGGCGGATTTCCGTCTCGGTGACCGAGACCGGGCGCAGCACGCGGAAGAACGACATGGACATGGCCACGTTGGGGAACAGGTTGAGGTTGAAGCCGGCGCCGTGCAGCGAACGCACGATGCGGCGCACCTGCGCGGGCTCCATGGTCCTGGACAGCTCCTCGGTGACGTGGGCGAAGCGTTCCTGCAGCTGCTCGGTGCCGTCGTCGTGGTCGAGGTCGACGTGCTCGGGCACCATCACCATCACGCTGTGGCCGTTGCCCAGGGCGTGGGTCACCGCCTGGGTGTCGGTCATGAACGAGAGCATCTCGCTGGTCTCTTCGTCGACCGAGGACATGAACGACTTGTGCACGATCGGGAAGTGGTAGCCGTCGGTGGTGTTCTCCAGCTGGATCTTCCAGTTGCCCTTGAAGGTGAACTTATGTTCGCCCTGGGTCTTGATCGGGAAACCGGCGCCCTGCTTCATGAACAGGTCCATCCAGTGCTTCGCGCCGCCGAGGAAGTCTTCCAGCGGTTCGATGTCGGCGTTGTAGCTGGCGAAGATCATGCCGGCGTAGCTTTCTACCCGCAGGCTGGTCAGCGGCAGCTCGGACTTGTCGAGGATGTCCTCGTAGCCGTCCGGGTACGGCAGCGCGCGCAGCTTGCCGTCCAGGCCGTAGGACCAGCTGTGGTACGGGCAGGTGAAGCCGGTGGCGTTGCCCTTGTGCTTCTCGCAGACGGTGGCGCCACGGTGCCGGCAACGGTTTTCCAGGACGTTGATGGCGCCCTTCTTGTCGCGCACCACGATGACCGGGCGACGGCCGATGGTGGCGGTCTTGAAGTCACCGGGGTTGCGCACTTCGCTGGTATGGGCGACCCACACCCAGGTGCGGTAGAAGATCTTTTCCAGCTCGGCCTCGAACAGCGCCGGGTCGTGGTACAGCGAGACGTCCACGCGGTCGCTCTGGACCAGTTGCTCGGGGCTGCCCGTCTTGGCGATCAGCCGGTATTCAGGGGCGCTCATGGGGTTCTCCTCATGCCATTTTCTTGTTCGACGGCCGCTCGGCGGCCAGTGCCTGTTCCAGCTGCGCGCCGAAGGCGCAGACGCGTTCGTCGTCGCCCTTGCGACCGACGATCTGCAAGCCGACCTTGATACCGCCATGCTCCAGCTCCACCGGCACGCTCAGCGCCGGGTGGCCGCTGAGGTTGAACGGGCGGACCAGGGAGGTCAGCGCGGCCACGCTCTTGCCGCTGCGCGCGTCGCTGAGCAGCGGCGGCAGGCTGGCCAGGGTCGGCAGCAGGAGTACTTCGTAATCGTCCAGGGCGGCGTCGATGGCGCGCGTGAAGCTCGCGCGCACGCCTTCGGCTTCCGCCAGCTGGGCGGCGCTGGTGCGCCCGGCGGCGAGCAGGCGCTGCTCGACGTCGGCGCCCAGCAGGCCCTTGCCGGTGAACTGGCCGAGGGCCGCCCAGTTCTCGTGATTGATGACCACCAGGCCAGCCTCGAAGGCCGCCTCGAACTCGCCCAGGTAGAGGCTCGCCCGGCGCCAGCCGGCGCGGTCGGCGGCGGCGCCGAGGCAGGCCTGGATGTGCGGGTCGGCGGGCACTTCGAGGAAGGCCACGCGGGCATTGGCGCCCGGCGCGGCGACGGCGCCGAAGCCGGGGCAGATCACCTGCATGGCGGCGACGATGTCGGCCATGCTGGCGGCGAACGGCCCGACGCAATCCAGGCTGCTGTATTCGGGATGCACGCCGGCGCGGCTGACCCGGCCGAAACTCGGCTTGAGCCCGGCCACGCCGCAGCAGGCCGCCGGCACCCGCACCGAACCGCCGGTGTCGGTGCCCAGGGCGATGTCCGCCAGGCCCGCGCCGACCGCCGCGGCGGAGCCGCTGGACGAGCCGCCGGGCACGCGCTCAGGCGCCTGCGGGTTGAGCGGCGTGCCGCTCCAGTCGTTGATCCCGGTGACGCCGAAGGCCAGCTCGTGCAGGTTGGTCTTGCCGACGATGCGCCAGTCGGCGTCGAGCACCCGCTGCACCACTTCGGCATGGCGCTGCGCGGGGGCGCTGTCGGCCAGCGCGCGGCTGCCGCAACGGGTCGGGTGGCCGGCGATGTCGATGGTGTCCTTGATGGCGACGCGCTTGCCGGCGCCGCCCAGCGCGAATTCGCTGACGAAGATGCTCATGCCGCGCCCTCCGCGAGCGCGCCCAGCGGCATGGCGAGCAGCCGCCGGGTGCGGAAATGGGTGATCTGCCAGGCCTCGCCGACGCGGCGGAAGTCCAGGTTCAGGCGGGTGCCGAACAGCTCGCTGCGGCCATCGACGTAGGTCGACAGCTGCTGCATCAGCCACTGGCCGCGCGCCGTGTCGCCGCCCTCGCCGACCTCGATCGACTCGCTGCCGATGAAGTGCAGGTTGAGCGTGAAGTGCTCGGCCGGCGGCAGGTAGCCGGCGACGAACGCCGCCACCGCCGCGCGCCCCGCATGGCGCCCGAAGCTCTGCTCGGCGCGCGCGCCCAGGCCTTCCCAGACGGCGTCCTCGGCGAACAGCTCGGCCAGTTCGGCCTGCAGCGCCAGCTGCTCGCGCGGGACGTCGCAGAGGTCCATGTAGCGGGCCATCAGGCGACGCACGGCGGCCTCGCCTTCGAGCCGCGCCAGGCGCTCGTGCAACTGTTTCAGGGCCTGGCTCATGGCTCAGCTCCGCGCCGCTTCGGGAATGCTCAGCGGGCGGCCGATGCGCGCTTCGATCTTGGCGTACTTCCACAGGCTGTATTCGCCGACCGGCACGGTGCGGAACAGGTTGCAGGCGTCGACCACGGTCTGGTGGCAGTCGACGTCGGCCATGATGTAGACGGTCCAGGGCGAGGTGGTCGAGGGGCCGACCATCAGGCGGTCGTCGTCGAGCACGCCGAGCACGTTGATGCCGGGCAGCGCGCCGAGCTCGCCCATCATCTGGCTGAAGCCCTTCCAGACGCTGATGCCTTCACCGGTGGGCAGGTCGAAGAAGTTCTGCGTGATGCCGATGCAGAACAGCACGCGCATGGGTTCGGCGGTGGGACGGGTCATGGTGTCTTGTCCTTGTGTCGATCAGAGGTAGCCGGGGAACGGCGGCACATCGAGCAGCACCGCACCGGCGCCGTCGTACATGCCGTCGCTGAGGAAGGCGTGCTGGGTCACCACCATGGCGTCGCGCAGGTAGCGCTGCAGCGGGTGGCGCAGGTAGATGGCGGTGGTGCCGGCCAGGCTGTAGGCGCGCTGTACCACTTCGGCGCCGGCGCGGGACACGTGCACGGCGGACAGGCGCAGCAGGCTGACTTGCTCCGGGGTCACCGGGTTGCCGGCGAGGATCGATTCCCAGACCTGCTCGGTGGCGTCGTAGAAGAAACCCCGCGCGGCGTGCAGTTGCGCCTCGGCCTTGCCCAGCTCGATGCGCACGTAGGCGCGGTCGGCCAGCTTGGGCGCGCCGGTAACGCCGCTGCCGGAAGCCATGCGGGCGATCTCGTCGAGGGCGGCGCGGGCCAGGCCCAGGTTGACCACCGCCAGCACCTGGGCGGCGTAGGCGATAGTCGGGTAGCGGTACAGCGGCTCGTCGATGCTGCTCTGGCCGCCGCGGATGAAGGTCCAGGCGTCCGGGACGAAGGCCTTGTCCAGGTGCAGGTCGTGGCTGCCGGTGCCTTTCAGGCCGACCACCTCCCAGTTGTCGACGATATCCACGTCGCGCGCCCGCAGCAGCGCGGTGCGCGGCTTGCCGCCGGGGCCGCCGAGGCCGATGCCGACGCCGAGCACGTCGGCGCCCTTGCAGCCACTGGCGAACTTCCAGGTGCCGCTGACCCGCCAGCCGCCTTCGACCTGCTCGGCCTGCTGGATCGGGAACAGGCCGCCGGCGAACACCAGGTCCGGGCCGTCGGCGTAGAGCTCGGCGAGGGTTTCGCGGGGCAAGGCGGTCAGGTAGGTGCTGGCGCTGCCGAAGCTGGCGACCCAGCCGGCCGAGCCGTCGGCCTCGGAAATGCGCTCGATCAGGCGCAGGAATTCGGCCGGCGGCAGTGCGTCGCCGCCGAAGCAGCGCGGGGTGGCGGCGCGGTAGATGCCCACTTCGATGAAGCGCTCGATCATGTCGCGCGGCACGTGGGAACGGGCGTCGAACTCGTCGCGGCGTTGGCGGACCTCGTCGAGCACCTGCTCGAAGAGGGCGGCGCGGCTGGCGAGGGGCGAATCTTGGGCGGCGGCGGCTGAACGCGACATGGGCGTCTCCCTGGGTTCTTGTGGGTCGGCCGTCCGGTGGGAGCCGGCGGTCGTCGATGGGGCCCAGTGTAGGGAGCGCGTCGAGACCGCCACTATTGGGGCGTGCCGCCCGCGACCTAAAGGAATCCCCTAGTCCGCGCCGGGTTGTTTCCTAGCGCCGACGCGCTAGGCTGCGCGCTATAAAGGCCGTGACCGCCCGCACCACCAAGAGCCCGCCATGTACCAGCCCGCCGAAGCCGATTTCCACGCCCTCATCGAAGCCATGCCGCTGTGCATCCTGCTGCACGACGCGCAGACCAAGGAAATCCTCTGGGCCAACGCCGCCGCCCTGCAGGCCCTGGGCTTCAGCCTGGAGGAACTGGTGCCGCTGAAAGCCCCGGACATGACCAACCCGGCGCCCAAGTACCGTCGCTCGATCGGCCTGCGCTGGCTGGAAGGCGCGGCGCGCACCGGCCAGCGCGCCATCGAGTGGTGCTACCGCTCCAAGCAGGGCGTGGACATCCTCTCCGAGGCGACCGCGACCCTGGTGCACCTGGCCGAACGCGACGTGCTGATGGTGCAGTTCCGCGACATTTCCCGGGAAGACAAGGTCAAGCGCGAGCTCAAGCGCACCGAGAGCCGCCTCAAGGCCTTCATGCAGGACCTCGCCGAAGGCGTGGCGGTGCTCGGCCCGGACGGCGAGATCCGCTTCATCAGCGACTCCGCCCTGGCCCTGCTCGGCGCCCCCGACCGCCGCCACCTGCCGCGCAACTTCCTCGACGCCTGCGACGACAAATCCCGCCAGCGCCTGCTCCAGCACCTGGAACGCACGCCGCCGAGCCGCGAGCCCTACAGCGTCGGCTACCACCTGCGGCGCGCCGACGGCGACTGGCGCTGGCACCACGCCACCTGCCGCTACATCGAGATCGAGGACGACCTGTGCGGCCACCTGCTGCTGTTCCGCGACGTCAGCGAACAGGTGCGCGCCGAGGAAGCCCGCCGGCAGAGCGAACAGAAGCTGGAATACCTGGCGCGCTACAACGCCATGGGCGAGATGGCCGTGGCCATCGCCCACGAACTCAGCCAGCCGCTGGCCGCCACGCGCAACTTCATCGAAGGCTCGGTGATCCGCCTGGGCCAGCGCGGCGAGGTCGACGACTCGGTGGCCTGGGGCCTGGACAGCGCGGTGCGGCAGATCGAGCACGCCTCGGAGATCATCAAGAGCGTGCGCGAATACGTGGTGCGCCTGGAACAGGTCGAGCAGCGCGTCGACCTCAACGAACTGCTCGCCGACGCCCGCTACTTCATCGACCTCAAGGGCCAGCCGGCCGGCGTGCGCCTGGAACTGGCGCCCTGCGCCGAGGCGCTGCCGGTGAGCTGCGAGAAGGTGCTGATCGGCCAGGTGATCCTCAACCTGGCGTTCAACGCCATCGAGGAGATGGCCGAACTGCCCGCCGAGCGCCGCCGCCTGCGCATCCACACCCGGCGCGAGGGCGACAGCGCCCTGCTCTGCGTCGAGGACAACGGCCGCGGCATCGACGCCGGGGCCCGTGAGCGGCTGTTCGACGGTTTCTTCAGTTCCAAGGTGAGCGGCAACGGCATCGGCCTGGCGCTGTGCCGCAACATCGTCTCGCGCCATCGCGGCGACATCTGGGCGCAGAACGTCGAACCCCACGGCGCGATGTTCTGCGTCGCGCTGCCACTGGCCGACCAGCGGTGAGGCGCGCCGCACCAGCCGCGTCAATGCTTGCCCTGGCACACCGGCAAAGGCGCTGACAGGGACACACAAGCGCTTGGCACGCAGAGTAAGGCACAGCGCAGCAACGCGGGGCAGACTAGGACTGCAGACTTCTGCCCACACCGATCCGCGATCCGACCGTCCAATAAAATCGAGGGAGCCACCCCCCATGCGAATAACCAGGATCCTTGCACGCACCGCGCTCGCACTAGGCGTATCGCTCGCCGCCGTCGGCGGAGCCTTCGCCGACCTGCCGGCGGAAACCGTCGGCAAGACGACGCTGTCGTTCCCGCCGGACCCGCACCGTGCGTACATCGTCGACGTGGAATTCGACAGCTTCGTGACCGGCCGCGTGACCGTGGTGGACCCGGCGCAGAAGAAAATGCTCGGCATGGTCAGCACCGGCTTCGCCGCGCCTTCGACCCTGAGCCACGACCAGCGCACCCTGTACACCGCCGACCTGTACTACTCGCGCGGCACCCGCGGTACCCGCACCGACGTGCTGACCGCCTGGGACACCTCGACCCTGTCGCCGAACTGGGAAGTCGTGATCCCCAGCAAGCGTTCCGAATCCCTGACCCAGCGCTACGGCCTGGCGGTCAGCGGCGACGACCGCTTCGCCTACGTCTACAACTTCACCCCGTCCACCTCGGTCACCGTGGTCGACACCCAGGCCAAGGCCGTCACCAGCGAGATCGCCATCCCCGGCTGCGTGCTCAACTACCCGGTGGGCAACCGCGCCTTCGCCTCGCTGTGCGGCGACGGCAGCGTGCAGCTGGTGACCCTGGGCGACGACGGCAAGGAAACCGCGCGTAGCCGCACCCCGTTCTTCGACCCGAACAAGGAGAAGCTGGTGGAGCGCGCCATCAACAATGGCGAGACCTACTACTTCACCACCACCGAGGGCGTGATCCACGCGATCGACTTCGCAGGCCCGCAGCCCAAGGTGCTGCCGACCTGGTCGCTGGTGACCGACGCCGAGCGTAAAGACGGCTGGGCCCCGGGCGGCTGGCAGGAACTGGCCCTGGCGCCGAAGCTGAACCGCCTGTACGTGCTGATGCACGACAAGCACGAGCCGATGAAGTGGGAAGACCCGAGCACCGACATCTGGGTCTACGATCTGAAGACCCAGAAGAAGATCGGCACCCTCAGCGCCCCGACCCCGGTCTGGAGCATGACCGCCACCAGCGACGACGCCCCGGTGCTCTACGGCGCCAACGTCGAGGGCGGCCTGGAGACCTTCGACCTGAAGGCCGGCAAGCACGTCGGCACCATGGAGAAGATCGCCAAGACCGCTACCCAGGTCCTGACCCACTGATAGAGGCATGACCATGCAACCCGATCCCATCTACGCGATCGCCGCCGCCGTCTCGGTGGCAGTGATCCTGGCCAGCGCCGCCAGCCACAAGTGGCGCGCGCCGGGTCGCTTCGCGCGGCAGCTGGAGGATTACCAGCTGCTGCCGCAGGCGCTGCTCAAGCCGGCCGCCCGCGTGCTGCCGCTGGTCGAGGGCGGCGTCGCCTTCGCCCTGCTGGTGCCCGCCAGCCGTTCGCTGGCGGCCCTGGCCGCGGCGGCTCTGCTGGCGCTGTACGCCGCGGCCATCGGCATCAACCTGTGGCGCGGCCGCCGCGACATCGACTGCGGCTGCGCCGGGCCCGACCAGGCCCAGCCGCTGCGCCCGGTGCTGCTGGCGCGCAACGCCGTGCTGGTGGCCCTGGCGCTACTCGCCAGCGTGCACCCGCAAGCCCGCGAACTGGGTCTGTTCGACGGCTTCGTGAGCCTCGCCGCCAGCGCCGTCGCCCTGCTCCTCTATGCCGCCGCCGATGGCCTGCTGGCCAACGGCCCCCGTCTGCTCAAACTCATTGGAAGGTAAACCATGGAAGCCATCATCGTTTCCAACATCCTGCTCTGGTGCCTGCTGCTGGCACTGGCATTCGTCGTCATGGGCCTGGTGCGCCAGATCGGCGTGCTGCACGGGCGCCTGGCCCCGGCCGGCGCGCTGATGGTCGACAAGGGCGTCGCGGTCAACGAACCGGCCCCGCAAGTCACCGCCAGCGACCGCAACGGCCGCCCGGTGAACTTCGGCTACGCCGGCGAGAAAGCCCAGCTGCTGTTCTTCCTCTCGCCGACCTGCCCGATCTGCAAATCGCTGCTGCCGGCCATCAAGTCCATCGCCAAGGACCAGGCCGATCGCCTGGACGTGGTCTACGTCAGCGACGGCGAGCCGGAAGCGCAACAGGCGCTGATCGCCGAGCACAAGCTCGAAGGCGTGACCTACGTGGTCGGCCCGGAAGTCGGCATGACCTACCAGATCGGCAAGCTGCCCTACGCGGCGCTGATCGACAAGGGCGGCGTGCTGCGCGCCAAGGGCCTGGTCAACTCCCGCGAACACCTGGACAGCCTGTTCGAAGCCGAGCACCTGGGCAGCGCCACCCTGCAGCAATACCTGCAGGCCCAGCAGCCCCACGCGCACGGCCACGACCATGGCCACGCGCACTCGCACAGCGCCCACTGAACAATAAAAAGGGATAACCGATGAAATTCCTCGACCAGCTCTTCGAGCGCTCCTCCCGTCGCGTCGCCGACACCACCTCGCGGCGCAAGCTGCTCTCGCGCATGGGTTCGCTGCTGGTGGCCGGCGCCGCGCTGCCGGTGCTGCTGCCGATCGACCGCACCGGCAAGGCCCTGGCCGCCGACAAGCCGATGGCCGGTGACCCGGGCGACCCCAACAGCTGCGACTACTGGCGCTACTGCTCCATCGACGGCTTCCTCTGCAACTGCTGCGGCGGATCCGTGTCCAGCTGCCCGCCGGGCACCGAAGTGTCCCAGGTGGCGTGGGTCGGCACCTGCCGCAACCCGGGCGACGGCAAGAACTACATCATTTCCTATAACGACTGCTGCGGTAAGCACAGCTGCAACCAGTGTGCCTGCACCCGCAACGACAGCGAGGAACCGGCCTACCGTCCGTTCAACAACAACGACGTCAACTGGTGCCTGGCGGCCAAGTCGCACATCTACCACTGCACCGTCTCGGTCATCCGCGGCGTGGCCGTGTAAGGCGTGGGGTCAGCCATGAAACGCTCGCTGCTGACCCTCGGACTGTCGTGCCTGCTGGCCATGCCCATGGCCCAGGCACGCAGCATTCCCGACCCGCACCAGAAGCACGCGCCGGGCAACGAGGCGCCGCAGACGCCGATCGCCCAGGCCGGTTACAGCAACGCCACCAACTACCAGTTGCAGTGCGCCGGCTGTCACCTGTCCGACGGCGCCGGCTCGAAGTCCAACGACGTGCCGAAGATGCTCGGGTTCGTCGGCAACTTCCTCAAGGTCGACGGCGGCCGCCAGTTCCTCGTGCGGGTGCCGGGCATGTCGATGTCGGCGCTCAACGATGCGCAACTGGCGGACATGCTCAACTGGCTGCTGCGCGAGGATGGCATGGCGGGCAAGAGCATGCCGGCCGGCTACCAGCCGTACACCACGGAAGAAGTAGCGGGGATTCGCCACGAAACCATGCTCAACCTGCCGGGAACGCGCGCCAAACTGATAGCGCAGATGCGCGCCCAGGGCATCGCCATCGACGATGGCATGGGCGACTGAAAGACTCCTTTGGTTCCGCTTCGGCCCGCCTCTGGCGGGCATTTTTTTGCCTGCGGTTCCGCCCCCCGCCCCGTCCACTCCCGTCATCCCCGCGAACGCGGGACGCGGCTCCATCGCGAACAGCGCTTGCGCTGGCCCGAAGGGGAATAACCCAGTGGCTTTGTGGTTGGGGTTCGGTGTAGCGCGCCGCTTATGAGTGCTCGGATGTTTCTTGTTTCGCCTCTCGGCGAGTCACTTCTTTCAAACGTCGGGTAGCCGAACCTCAAAGAAGTAACCAAGAACGCTTGCCCCGGCATCCGGGCCCGGCAAGCCGGGCTTCCCTCACGAACTCCCAAGCACCGGAGGCCCGCCCCGAGGGTACGTCCCTGTAGCCCGCGGGGCTCTTGCGACATCCATGTCGCCCGGCCTCCTCAGCTCGGGCTTCGTTCGGCCTCCTGAACGGGGCGCTCCGGTGCGCGCGGATGTTTCGGTGCCCCCCGTAGGGCGCATAACGCCTACGGCGTTATCCGCCGTTGCCGTTGGCTCCGGCGCTAGGACCTTCGGCGGATAACCGCGAACGGTTATGCGCCCTACGGCGAACCGCACGGCACTGGGTTCCCGCGTTCGCGGGAATGACGGAGTGCGGAGTGCGGAGTGTCAGGATGACGCCGAACTTCCCGGCAAC
>NZ_JARJLT010000336.1 GCF_029335315.1 Pseudomonas citronellolis | reverse complement strand
CGGCTCAGCGCTTCTGGCGGATCTTCTCGACGATGGCGGTGGTCGAGCTGTTCGGCACCAGGCCGAGCACCCGCACTTCGCCGCCGTAGCCTTCGACGATGTCGGCGCCGACCACCTGGTCCACCGCGTAGTCGCCGCCCTTCACCAGCACGTCCGGGCGGACTTCGCCGAGCAGGCGCTCGGGGGTGTCTTCGCTGAAGCTCACCACCCAGTCCACCGCGCCGAGGCCGGCGAGTACCGCCATGCGCCGGTCGACGCTGTTGATCGGCCGGCCCGGGCCTTTCAGGCGAGTCACCGAGGCGTCGTCGTTGACCGCCACGATCAGCCGGTCGCCCTGGGCGCGCGCCTGCTCCAGGTAGCTGACATGGCCGGCGTGGAGAATGTCGAAGCAGCCGTTGGTGAAGACGATCTTCTCGCCATGGGCGCGGGCGTCCTCGATGGCCAGCAGCAGTTGCTCCAGGCCCAGCACGCCACGCTCGGAGCCCTGCTCGCGCTGCACCGCGCGGCGCAGTTCGGGGGCGCTGATGGCGGCGGTGCCGAGCTTGCCGACGACGATGCCGGCGGCCAGGTTGGCCAGGGCCACGGCCTGCGGCAGGTCCTCGCCGGCGGCCAGGGCGCCGGCCAGGGTGGAAATCACGGTGTCGCCGGCGCCGGTGACGTCGAACACTTCACGGGCGCGGGCCGGCAGGTGCAGCGCGGCGTGGCCCGGGCGCAGCAGGGTCATGCCGTGCTCGCCACGGGTCACCAGCAGCGCGCCCAGTTCGAGCTCGGCGAGCAGTTGCAGGCCCTTGGCGACCAGTTCGCTCTCGTCCTGGCAGCGCCCGACGATGGCTTCGAACTCGGAGAGGTTCGGGGTGATCAGGCTGGCGCCGCGGTAGATGGCGAAGTCCTTCCCCTTGGGGTCGGCCAGCACCGGGATGTTGCGCTTGCGCGCCGCCTGGATCAGCTCCTGGTGGTTCTTCAGCGCGCCCTTGCCGTAGTCGGAAAGCACCAGCACGCGGACCTTGTCCAGCAGCGCCTCGACGTCGGCGGCCAGGGCCTTGGCGTCGGTCTTGAAGGGCTCTTCGAAGTCCACCCGCAACAGCTGCTGGTGGCGGCTCATGACCCGCAGCTTGACGATGGTCGGCTGCCCGGCGATACGCTGGAAGCGGGTGGCCACGCCGACCGCGCCGAGGCTGTCGACCAGGCTGGCGGCGGCCTCGTCCTCGCCAGTGACGCCGACCAGGAAGGCCGGCGCGCCGAGGGCGGCCAGGTTCAACGCGACGTTGGCGGCGCCACCCGGGCGGTCCTCATGCTGCTCGACCCGTACGACCGGCACCGGCGCCTCGGGCGAGATGCGCGAGGTCGCGCCGTGCCAGTAGCGGTCGAGCATTACGTCGCCGACAACCAGCACAGGGGCCTGATCGAAACGGGGCATGGTCAGTTTCATGGGAACTCCGCAGGTCGAAATCGCCGCGGATAATACCATAGCCGCTGACCCGGACTTGCGCCGCGCGGCGCAGCTTTCAGCGCAGCGAAC
>NZ_JARJLT010000335.1 GCF_029335315.1 Pseudomonas citronellolis | reverse complement strand
CTGACGGTCTGTTTCCGACAAGCCCGCCAATCCCCTCAATCAATACCTACAAAAGCCAAATCAATAAGGCTAATTTCCTACACAGACCTAGGACTTCGACCAAAAGCCCTCCCCGCCCGCCTTGCCTAGCATCCCCGCCCACACCGCCACTCCGGCGGCACCTGTGTTCCTGGGAGGGAAACATGCTTCGCAAACTGGCGGCCGAACTCATCGGCACTTTCTGGCTGGTCCTCGGCGGCTGCGGCAGCGCCGTGCTGGCCGCGCAATTCGGCAACGTCGGCATCGGCCTGCTCGGGGTGTCGCTGGCCTTCGGCCTGACCGTGGTGACCATGGCCTACGCCATCGGCCCGGTGTCCGGCTGCCACCTCAATCCGGCGGTGAGCCTGGGCCTGTGCGTCGGCGGGCGCTTCCCGGCCAGCCACCTGCTGCCCTATGTGCTGGTCCAGGTGATCGGCGCCCTGCTCGCCGGCGCCGCGCTCTACTGCATCGCCAATGGCGCGGTGGGCTTCGACCCGCTCAACGGCTTCGCCGCCAACGGCTACGCCGAGCACTCGCCGGGCGGCTACAGCCTGCAGGCGGTGCTGCTCTGCGAAGTGCTGATGAGCGCGATCTTCCTGTTCGTCATCATGGGCGTCACCGACCGCGACGCCCCGGCCGGCTTCGCGCCGCTGGCCATCGGCCTGGCGCTGACGCTGATCCACCTGATCAGCATCCCGGTCAGCAACACCTCGGTGAACCCGGCGCGCAGCCTGGGGGTGGCGGTCTTCGCCGGGCCCTGGGCGCTGCAACAGCTGTGGGCCTTCTGGCTCGCCCCGCTGGCCGGCGGCGCGCTCGGCGCCCTGGCCTGGCGAGTGATTCGCGGGCGTTGAGTTTTCCCGCATGATGAAGAAGGCCGGTCCCGTGACCGGCCTTTTTTTATCGACACAAATCATTGCCGGCGCCACAAGAAGGCTGACAGCAAAGACTGACGCAATTTCGCCAGCATAATTCAGACATGGCCTATCGCGGCCCAACGGTTGATGTTGTTAAAAGCAGGCTTTTATCAGACGGGGATGCCTGTTCGATGAGCCTGTGCTCTATCTCGTCAACGCCACTCATCCCGCGCGCGACAGCGCGCAGGCGCTCAGTTCAACACTTGATGAACAAAGGCCTTAAAGCCTTTGCGATTATTCGTCTCTTCTTAACAACTTCCGGCTACGGGGCCATGGCGGCATTGGTCTCCGGCGGTCCGCTTGGCCCTCGTCAAGAACTGACCAGGCACTCCGTGAATTACAACGCCCCGCCTAGTTTTTTAATGCATAAAGTTCCTTTGCTACGGACATACCAACTTTTCCGCTGACGGAGTGGAGCGAACATAAATTTTCGCCTTCACCGCTCCGACCAAGTTAGTTCTCGATAATAAACACCCCTTTTGGGGAGAGACTGAGAATACCAAATGAATACTTCTGGAGTTGCTGCGACAGCCTATCTGGCCATTCTTTTCAGCATCAACGGCTGTGCGCAAAGTGCGGTTTTTTCTCCACCGCCCAATGGAGAGGAAGTCACCGTCACCGTAAAGGTACCCAAAGACCTGGCGGCGGACACCATGCGGGTGATGTACCGCTCGGCCAAATGCCCGAGCCGGGAGTCGGCCGACGGGATTGCCTATGAGGTGGACGGGTTCTATCCCATCGAAGTGCAACCCCGGCAGGTGGGACAGAGCGACCTGTATGAAGCCAAGCTGGCCAGGGATGGGGGTGGCGCCTGCCAGTGGAAGTTGAGCAATGTGACCTTTGGCGTTAGTTACCGAAATACGAAAATTTTTGGAGAAAATGCTACCCCAGGAGGTGGAGGGGGGGTAATAGTGGCCTTCGATGAAAACCTTACCCAGCGACGCTCAATGTATCCTCCAGTCGAAATAAGTGGGGATTTATTGATCAAAGAAGACTATTTCCCCTGGGTAGACCGGCAGTTTAGAGGGCATTACGAAACGCAAGTTTGGCTCACAGGAAAAGGGGATATCTATCTTTCCTACAGGGTATTGCAGGCCAAATCAATAAAGTTCGAGCCAGTCTTGCATGACAGATTTCCCGTGTATTCAGTCTGGCCGAAAGAGCACTCAGTCGGAAAATATATAGAGTTCACCTATCCCGACGGCAGCGTGGTCTCCGACGGTAGCAGCGAGCCAGATTTCGAAAAACTTCAATCCATTAAAAACAACCTCAAGCATTAGATTCAAGGATGATTTCTTATGTCTGAATATACCGTTCGCACCGATACCATCTGTACAGTCAAGAACGTAATCGTTCGAAGCAAGCAGAAACGATACTGGCTCGAATTCCAGCTGCTGGATGAACAGGGGGATCCCCTGCCCCATCAGCCCTATAGGGCCATGAACGAAGCCACCCGCTGCGACGTGATGCCGGAGTTCAGCGGGCAGAGCGATGCCCAGGGGGTGATTCGCCTGGAGGGCCTGCACAAGCTGCCCGTCACCTTGCTGCTGGCCGCCGACCCTCTGGCGGAAGTACTGCAGACCCGTCGCCTGCGCGCTGTAAGGGGCGAACGGCGCCGCGAGCGGGTGTATGCCTACACCTATGAGGGAGCGCCGCCGGATTCCCCGGTGGAGAAAACGGCCCAGGCCGAGGGACATGCCTACCACTATTTGCGCATAGGCCAACTGTGCGACCGCCTGCCGAATATCCAGCCCAAGTGGACAGACGCATCACCACCGGCCTTCCACTTCCCCGATCCCACATTCAGTGGTTTTACCGTGGGTGCCGATGGATTGGATCGCCGGCATGTGCTG
This sequence comes from Pseudomonas citronellolis, assembly GCF_029335315.1. Lineage (GTDB taxonomy): Bacteria > Pseudomonadota > Gammaproteobacteria > Pseudomonadales > Pseudomonadaceae > Pseudomonas > Pseudomonas citronellolis_A. The sequence continues at coordinate 47,559 of NZ_JARJLT010000335.1, read as the reverse complement.
GAAATCTGCCCGTTCCGCGCCTGGAACCTGGTGCTGCATCACCAGCCGGAGTACAGCATGGCCAATGCCCACAACCTGGGCATGATGGCAGACCTCTCCTACACCGAGGTGACCTACAAGGAGCGCAACTGGAAGCTGCAGCGCTCGCCCAATACGCTGAGCGGCTCGGTGGAGGAGTTCTTCTTCCGCCAGTGCCAGGACCTTTCCCGTACCCCGTCCTTTCCGCCGCCCACTCGCCGCGGCCAATGGCTGCCGGCATTGGTGGTGGATGTCCCCTTCAGCGAACGCTATACCACAGCGGTGATGCTGGATACGCGCACGGCAAAGGTGCCCAGGGGCGAACCGGACATTCCTTTGCATATCATCAAGAACACCCAACTGTTCTACGCCAGCAACAAGACGCAGTTGCTGGTGGCCTGGCGGGGAACCCTGGAGTTCCAGGACTGGTTGACCGACCTCCAGTACCAGCCGGTGGCGGCCGATGGCTCGCGCTGTGAAACCAAGGCGCCTTGTACCCACCTGACAGAGAAAGGCAAGGTCCATTTTGGTTTTCTGCAAGGGTTCGAGGTTGCAAAGAAGCTATTCGGCGAACGCCTTGAGGAAATACAGGATCAAAGTCGCGATAGGAAGCTGTTTGTTTGCGGCCACAGCCTAGGCGGCGCATTGGGGCTGATTCACTCGGCCGAACTGAAGGATCGCGAGCCCCTGCTTTACACCTACGGCATGCCGCGCACCTTCACCGCCATGGCCATGCAGCACCTGCGCTTCCGGCACTACCGCCATATCAACGACGCCGACCCGATTCCCTGCGTCCCGCCCGAGGCGGAACTGGACAACTGGCTGTACGACGCGCTCGGCCCGCTGGGGCCGGACCTCGGCTACCTGTGGTCCCTCGCTCAACTGCCGGTCAGCAAGATCGTCGAGTTCGGCGACCCGTACTGGCACCACGGTGAATCGGTGCTGTTCTTCAAGACCGAGCAGACCGTGCAGATCGCCGATACCCGGCTCTCCGGCGCGGGCAGCAAGGATGGCCTGGGGGCACCTCGCCACCGCGTGCTCACCATGCAGCTGCCGAAATCCGCAAAGCTCTACCTGGTGCCCAGCCTCAGCGACGAGAAAAGCCGCCTCGCCAACGAGCAGCAGAAGGCGTTCATCCAGTCCCTCTCGCGGGACAGCCTCAAGAAGTACTTCCCGCCCTACAGCAACCCGGAAACCGGCAGCCACCGCATCGACCCCGTGAACCACTTCATGAGCTCGCAGTACCTGCCTTTCCTGCACAACCAGCTGCTGGAATTGTGCGATCCCGCTCGGCCAATGCTGCGCAAGGAGGAGCGAGCGGCCTTCGAGGAACAGCTGAAAACGCACTCGCAGAACAGCCCCGAGGAAGAGCGCGTACGCAACCAGTTGTTCCTCGACCTGCAAGCGCTGCTGCCCATGGCACTGAGCATGACCGAGCGACTCGAAGGCGGCGCCGAGGCGATCGAGCGCTTCCGCCGCCTGGAGCGGGAGTTCGGCGAGCCCATCGAACTCACCCACAGCAAGCGCCCCACCGAGGAGTGACGCCATGAACAATATCCTGCCCCACCCCGGCCAGTTCGCGCTGCAGCACGTGACCTATACCGCTCGCCAGGACGATGGCAGCCCTCGTCCTTTCGTGCAATACCGGGTCCGCACCCGCGAATGCAAAGTCCACGACGGCGTCACCGACAAGCACGACATCACCCAGGCCATCCCCACCCGCTACCCGGACGAGATGGACATCGGGTTTCCCAATAGCATCGACGAGAAGGGCCAGCCGGCATGAAAACCGTGATCAATGGCGCTGGTGGCGCCCTGCTGTTACTGGCGAGTCTCAGTGGCTGCGCCCATCAACCGACCTTCGCCCCGATGCCCGGTGACGAGCAGGTGTCCATCACCATCAAGGTGCCGCAGGACCTCGCCGCCAGGAGCATGCGAGTGATGTACCGCTCGGCTAAATGCCCAAGCCGAGAATCGGCCAATGGAGTGGCATACGAAATTGACGGGTTCTACCCCATTGAGATGCAACCACAGCGCCTAGGGCAGAGTGATCTGTACGAGGTCAAGTTGGACAAAAATGGGGGTGGTGCATGCCAATGGAAATTGAGTAACGTAACTTTTGGCATCAGCTATCAGAATACAGAGAGGTTCGGACCAACTGTTCAGTCAGGCCGAGGAGGGGGCGTGATCGCAATTTTTGACGACAACCTGCCTCAGCAACGCTCTTATCCCGATCAGACGAAAGACGTCACCGGCAACCTACTGATAAAAGAGGATTACTACCCTTGGGTAGACGAAGAGTTTCTGGGATCTTATGCAAAACAGGTTCGTTTGCTAGGTAGTGGAGATATTTATCTAACTTACAGAACCCCGAACGCTCAAAGGATCAACTTCGAACCAGTTTTGCATACTGACTACGTTGTTTACTCCGCAGGGCCAAAGGTGAAAAAGGAGGGTAACCACACTCAATTCACCTACCCCGACGGCAGCATCATCGCCGACGGCAGCAGCGAGCCGGACTTCGACAAGCTCCAGGCCATCCGCCTGGGACAATCGCATTGACTCCATCCCCGGAACCGTCAGCCACATCTCGCTGGAAAATTGAGCTGCGCACCAATGGCGCGAGTGGCTGCTTCAAGCTTCGCCCAGTGCAGGATCATTTTCTGTACCAGGCCCCACCCGTGCGCCCCGTAGGATGGCGCGGAACACAGCGCTGCCCATCGTCCCCTATCCCGGAAGACACTGGGCTCCCGCGTTCGCGGGAATGACGAGGTTCAGAAATGACACCTCCTTCAGCATCCCCGCGAATGCGGGGAGCCAGTGCCTTAACCGAACGCAGACCTCTCTCCACGGGCGCGATTCCGCTGTATGACCTCAGGACGAAACCGCCAGGCGCGCCCGCCGCGCGCGGTAACTGCGCAGCAGCGACGGCGCCAGGGCGGTCAGCGCGGAGCCGCAGACCACCAGCAGCGCGCCCAGGTAGGCCAGGCCATTGAGGTCTTCCGGATGCAGGTGCGCGGGCCATAGCCAGGCCGCCACGGCCATGGCGGCGATGGTCACCAGGGGCGTCAGCGCCAGGGTCGCGCTGACCCGCGAGGCCTCCCAGTGCGCCAGGGCCTCGGCGAAGGCGCCGTAGGCCACCAGGGTGTTCAGGCAGCAGGCCAGCAGCAGCCAGGTCTGCAACGGGCTCAGCTGCAACAGTTGCTGCGGCTGCGCCCAGGGGCTGAGCAGCAGCGCGCAGCCCAGGTAGATCACCATCATCACCTGCACCGAGCTCCACTGCGTCAGCAACTGCTTCTGCGCCAGGCCATAGAAGGTCCAGACGAAGGCGGCGAGCACGACGATGAGCACGCCGGTGGTGTATTCGCCCAGAGAGCCGAACAGTTCCTCCAGGCGCTGGTTGAAGAACAGCCCGAAGCCGCCCAGCAGGATCGCCAGGCCCACGGCCTGGCCGACGCTGAAGCTTTCCTTGAACACGAACAGGCTGCCCAGCAGCATCAGGATCGGCGCGATCTGGATCACCAGTTGGGTGGTGCCGGGGGTCAGCTGGCGCAGGCCGACCAGGTAGAACACGTAGTTGCCGGTCAGCCCCAATACCGCCAGCAGCACCAGGCCGCCACCGCGCCGGCCCAGCGGGCGGAAGCGCGGCAGCTGGCGGCGCGCGGCCAGCCAGAGCAGCAGCAGGCCGCCGGAGACCACCAGGCGAAACCAGGTCACGGTGATCGGGTCCATGACCTTCAGGACTTCCTTCAGCTTGATCGGCAGGATGCCCCAGAGCACCGCGGTGACCAGGGACAGGAACAGGCCGAACTGCCAACGGCCGGAGGTGACGTGCATGGTGGGAGCGACTCTTCGCGTGTGCGGTCAGCCATGCTATGCCAGCGGCGCCGGCCTTCGACAGGAACAGTTCGGCGCTGCAACTGTACCGGTCCGCCGGCACACCCTGGGCGCGGTGGCGGCAAAGACGACTGCGGCCGGAGCGCAATCTGTATGTCAGCTGTACCTGTCGCCGCCGGCACGCGCGCCCCTAGACTGAAGGTTCCACCACAGGAGCTCCCACCATGCCGCTCAGCCTGCCCGCCCTCGAAGCCGCCGCCGCCATCGTCCACCGCAGCCTGCCGCCCACCCCGCAGATCCGCTGGCCGCTGCTGGTGCAGGCGCTGGGCTGCGAAACCTGGGTGAAGCACGAGAACCACTCGCCAGTGGGCGCCTTCAAGCTGCGCGGCGGGCTGAACTATTTCCACCACCTGGCGGCGCAGTCGCCGCGCCCGGCCGGAGTGATCAGTGCCACGCGCGGCAACCACGGGCAGTCCATCGCCTTCGCCGCCGCGCGCCTGGAGATGCCGGCGACCATAGTGGTGCCGCACGGCAACAGCCAGGAGAAGAACGCCGCCATGCGCGCCCTGGGCGCCAACCTGATCGAGCACGGCGAGGACTTCCAGGCCGCCCGCGAATACGCCACCGACCTGGCCGCGCGCGACCACCTGCACCTGATCCCCTCCTTCCACCCCTGGCTGGTGGCCGGCGTGGCCAGCTATAGCCTGGAGCTGCTGCGCGCCCACCCCGACCTGGACGTGTGCTACGTGCCGATCGGCATGGGCTCGGGCATCTGCGGGATGATCGCGGCGCGCGACGCCCTCGGCCTGAAGACCCGCATCGTCGGCGTGGTTTCCAGCCACGCGCCGGCCTACGCGCTGTCCTTCGCCGCCGGCGCGCCGGTGTTCCACGCCACCAGCACGCAGCTGGCCGATGGCATGGCCTGCACCACGCCGGAACCGAACGCGGTGGAGATGATCCGCGCCGGCGCCGACCACATTGTCCAGGTCAGCGACGCGGAGATCGGCGCGGCCATGCGCCTGTACTTCACCGCCACCCACAACGTCGCCGAGGGTGCCGGGGCCGCCGCGCTGGCCGCCGCCTGGCAGGAGCGCGAGGTGCTGCGCGGCTTGAAGGTGGGCCTGGTGCTCAGCGGCGGCAACGTCGACCGCGAGGTCTACGCCCGCGAGCTGTCCGTCGGCTGAGCCTCCCAGTGCGCCCCCGGCCCCTGCTCCGCCAGGCGGTCGCCGGGATTGCGCAGCGGGCAGGCGTCCAGCGACAGGCAGCCACAGCCGATGCAGCCGTTGAGCTGGTCGCGCAACAGCATGAGCTTGGCGATGCGCTCATCCAGGTCGTCACGCCAGCGCGCCGACAGACGCGCCCAGTCGGCCGCCAGCGGGCTGCGCCCGGCGGGCAGGCCGGCGAGCGCCTCGGCGATCTCGCCCAGGGGAATGCCGACCCGCTGCGCCACCTTGATCACCGCCACCCGGCGCAGCGCGTCACGCGGGTAGCGCCGCTGGTTGCCGGCGTTGCGGGTGCTGTGAATCAGCCCCTTGGCTTCGTAGAAATGCAGCGCGGATACCGCCACGCCACTGCGTCGGGCCAGCTCGCCGACGCTCAGATCGTGATGGATGGGCGACGCGGAGGGATTTTTCGGCATGGCGCTTGACCTCAAGTTAAGTTGAGGTTTTACCCTCGGCGGCGTCTGCCTTCAAGACCCAGGAGCCAAGCCATGATCATTTCCAGCGCCTATTGCAACACGGACGCCGGCGCCACCCAGGCCAACGGGCACTTCGCCCTGCTGATCGACATCGAGATGGCGCCGGCGCAGCGCGCCGACATCGCCGAAGGCCTCGGGCGTTACCTGGAGCAATTGCGCGAACTGTTCCACGCCCAGCCCGGCTACCTCGGCGCCGAACTGCGCGCCAGCGACGACGGCCGCCACCTGCTCGGCTGCGTGCACTGGGCCAGCCGCGAGGACTGGGAGGCCGCCTGGGACTGCGACGCCACGCGCAACGAACTGTTCGCCGACAGCCTGCTGCGCCTGGGGGCGCGGAGCATCCACTTCGACAGCTTCCTGGTGGCCGAACAGCTGGCCTGAAGCACCCGTCCGACGTTGGGGCCAACTGCCTTGTCTACGGCATCCGCTCATGGACGAGGCTGAAGCCCGGCCCCTCGCCGGAGCGTTCACCACCCAAGACACTGGGCTCCCGCGTTCGCGGGAGTGACGGGTTTGGGTATGGCACGTACTCCCAAGCGGCGTCCCCGCGAACGCGGAGGATCCAGAGACTTCGGCCCCGTGCCTGGTAGGAGCGGGCCACGCCCGCGATCGCGCGCATGGCGCGCTCCTACAGTCCCAGCCGTCCCTACAGGCTCATGTGCAACAGCGGGAAAGGCCGTCCCTGCCCGTCGAGCTCGGAGCGCCCGGTGTCGCGGAAGCCGTAGTGGCGATAGAACCCCACCGCCTGGGGATTCTGCTCGTTGACGTCGACGCTGAGAACGCCACGCGCGTCGCGCAGACGGTCGAGCAACGCGCTACCTATGCCCTGCCCGCGCCGCTCGGGGTCGATGAAGAGCATCTCCACGTGCGCCTGGTCCAGGCCGATGAAGCCCAGCGGGCGATCCGTGGCGTCGGCCGCCACCCAGACCTCGACGGCCGGCAGGTAGAGGTCGCGCACCTGCGGCAGCAGCGCGTCGATATCCGCGGCTTGCAGGAAGTGATGGGTGGCGCGCACGGCGCGCAGCCAGATGTCGAGCAGCGCCGGGTTGTCCGCGGCGACGCGTTGGCGAATGTGCATGGTGGAATCCAGGGTAAGGACGGGATGAACTGTAGGGCGCATAACGCCCAAGGCGTTATCCGCCATTTTCGTCGGGCTTCGGTGCATTGGCCGACAGAGGATAACCGCGAACGGTAATCCGCCCTACGATTCGCCTGGAGATTTCAACTCGCGCTGGTGATTGCGCTGGAACGTCTCTTCGCCCATCGCGGCGATCTGTCCTTCGATCAGCGCTTCGAACGGGCGCAGCAGGGCGGCGTGGGATTGTGGGGCATCGAGCGCGTCGAGGGCGTGGACGATGGCTTCGATGGTCGAGAGCGCGCCTTCGGCCGGGGCCTTGCGCAGGCGGTAGCGTGAGCTCAGGCCCTGGGGCAGCACCACCCGTGGCAGCGCCGCCAGGTTCGGGTTGAGGTGCAGCAGCTTGCGGGCCTTGCGCCAGGTGCCGTCGGGCACCACCAGCAGGCGCGGGCGCGGCGTCGGGCGGGCGGCCAGCTCGGCCAGTTCGAGGGCGTCTTCGCCGGGGAACAGCAGCCAGGCGTCTTCGCCGGAGAAGTCGAGGTCGCTGAAGTCCTCGCCGACCCGCAGTTCGGCGTTGGCCAGGCCGAGGGCGGCCAGGCGCGCGGTGTTCAGCGCGTGGCCGACTTCGCTGGGGTGTTGCAGCAGGAGCACCCGGGTGCGGTTGTCCAGGCGCGGGATCAGCGCGCACAGGCAATGCCCCTCGGGGCGCAGGCAGCGTTCGCAGCGGGCGCGGCTCATGGCTTGCCCGGCTGGGTGCGCAACAGGTCGCGGAAGTTCTGGATCAGCGGCTCGCGGGAGCGGCCGCGACGCAGGATCAGCGAGAACGGCGCCTGGTAGCCGAAGGTCGCCGGCGACAGCGCGCGCAGCCGGCCCTGCTCGACCCAGGAGTGCGCGTAGTGTTCGGGCAGGTAGCCGATGTAGCCGCCGGAGAGGATCAGGATCAGCTGCGCCTCCATACTTTCCACGGTCGCCGCGCTGTGCTTGAAGCCATGGCGCGCCAGCTCCGCCTGGCTCCAGTAGCCGCGGCCGACCATGCGCTGCTGGGTGATCAGCTCGGCGGGGATGCGCCGGCCGTCGAACAGCGGGTGGCGGTCGCTGCAGTACAGCCAGTGCTGCTCTCTATACAGCGGCTGGTAGACCAGGCCGTTCATGCGGCTGAAGAACGAGCCGATGGCCAGGTCCAGGCGGTTGTCCAGCACCGCCAGTTGCAGTTCATAGGGGCTCTGCACCTGCAGGTGCAGGTGCACCGCCGGGTGCAAGCCGCTGAAGGAGCCGATGACGTCGGCCAGCGGCAGCGCCGGGTCGCTCACCGTGGAGTCCAGCACGCCGAGGTTGAGGGTGCCGCGCAGCTCGCCCTTCAAGGTCGCCGCGTAGCGCTCGAAGCCTTCCAGTTCGCCGAGGATGCGCAGGGTTTCCTGGTGGAACAGCTCGCCCTTGCTGGTCAGCCCGAAGCCGCCGCGACCACGGTGGCAGAGCACGATGCCCAGCTGGTTCTCCAGCTGGCTCATGTAGGTGCTGATCGCCGAGGTCGACAGGTTCAGCTCCTGTTGCGCCGAGGCGAAGCCCTGGTTGCGCACCACGCAGGCGAAAATCCGCAAAAGCTTGACGTCGGGCAGGGCGCTGGCGCTCATCGAGGACTCCGGAAATCGGGGGTAAGGGGCTCCAGTTCAGCCGGCGTTGGACTGGCACTCGGCCAGACCGCTCGTCGCCGCCGGCCCCACAAGTCACGCACGGCGGGCCCGGGGCCGTTCAGGCTGCGACAGGGCAGCGCAGTCTAGCCGTGGAAATAAGTTTAGAAAACTCTGAACTGATTATTTGTAGCCAGCGATTCTTTCCACTACCCGCCATGACCAGAATCCGGCCTCAGTATCAACAAGCCTGTTTCCACGAAAACAGCGAATCCTGTGAGGCCTACCCATGGACAAGAAACTCCACCAGCCCTTGGGCGGAAACGAAATGCCGCGCTTCGGCGGCATCGCCACCATGATGCGCCTGCCGCATATCCAGTCTCCGGAAGAGCTCAACCAGCTCGACGCCGCCTTCGTCGGCGTGCCCCTGGACATCGGCACCTCCCTGCGCTCGGGCACCCGTTTCGGGCCCCGCGAGATCCGCGCCGAATCGGTGATGATCCGCCCGTACAACATGGCCACCGGCGCCGCGCCGTTCGACTCGCTGAACATCGCCGACATCGGTGACGTGGCGATCAACACCTTCAACCTGCTGGAGGCCGTGCGCATCATCGAGGAAGCCTACGACAAGATCCTCGACCACGGCATCCTCCCGCTGACCCTCGGCGGCGACCACACCATCACCCTGCCGATCCTGCGCGCCATCCACAAGAAGCACGGCAAGGTCGGCCTGGTCCACATCGACGCCCACGCGGACGTCAACGACCACATGTTCGGCGAGAAGATCGCCCACGGCACCACCTTCCGCCGCGCCGTGGAAGAAGGCCTGCTGGATTGCGACCGCGTGGTGCAGATCGGCCTGCGCGCCCAGGGCTACACCGCCGAAGACTTCAACTGGAGCCGCAAGCAGGGCTTCCGCGTGGTGCAGGCCGAAGAGTGCTGGCACCAGTCGCTGGCCCCGCTGATGGCCGAAGTGCGCGAGAAGGTCGGTGGCGGCCCGGTGTACCTGTCGTTCGACATCGACGGCATCGACCCGGCCTGGGCGCCCGGCACCGGCACCCCGGAAATCGGCGGCCTGACCACCATCCAGGCGATGGAGATCGTGCGCGGCTGCCAGGGCCTGGACATCATCGGTTGCGACCTGGTGGAAGTCTCCCCGCCCTACGACACCACCGGCAACACCTCGCTGCTCGGCGCCAACCTGCTCTACGAAATGCTCTGCATCCTCCCGGGCGTAGAGCGCCGCTGAGACCGACCATGCACAAAGACGCCTGCGCAGCACAGGTGCTGGAGGCTGCCCGCGAGCTCGTGGCAGCCTTCTCGCGCACCGACACCGAGGCCTACTTCGCGGCCTTCAGCGAAGACGCCAGCTTCATCTTCCACACCTGGCCGCAGCCGCTGCTGTCGCGCGCGGCGTACCGCGAGGTGTGGGAAGGCTGGTTGCGTGACGACGGCTTCGAGGTTCTCGACTGCCAGTCCAGCAATACCTTTGTCAGCCTGCAGGGCGAGGACGTGGCGATCTTCAGCCACGACGTCGCCACGCGGCTGCGCATCCAGGGAGAGGAAAGCCTGAGCCACGAACGGGAGACCATCGTCTTCCGCCGTGAACAACAACAAGGCCGCTGGCTGGCCGTGCACGAGCATCTGTCACCGGCGCCGACGCCGTAAGACAGGGCCTTTCCCGGGAGGAAGTCATGGATAACAAGAACAACCAACACGCAATCACAACCATCGAGACGTTCGGGGTCGAGCAGATCCCGGACGCCGAGCGCAACGCCACGCCCACCGACCTGTTCCGCATGATCTTCGGTGGCGCCAACACCTTCGCCACCGCCGTTCTCGGCAGCTTCCCGGTGCTCTTCGGCCTGTCGTTCCAGGCCGGCGTCTGGTCGATCGTCCTCGGAGTGCTGGTCGGCGCGCTGATCCTCGCCCCGATGGGCCTGTTCGGGCCGATCAACGGCACCAACAATGCGGTTTCCTCGGGCGCCCACTTCGGCGTGCACGGGCGGATCGTCGGTTCGTTCCTGTCGCTGCTCACCGCCATCGCCTTCTTCTCGCTCTCGGTCTGGAGCTCGGGCGACGCCCTGGTCGGCGGCGCCAAGCGCCTGTTCGGCCTGCCGGAAACCGACCTGACCCTGGGCCTGGCCTACGGCCTGTTCGCGGTGCTGGTGCTGATCGTGTGCATCTACGGCTTCCGCTTCATGCTGCTGGTCAACAAGATCGCCGTGTGGGCCGCCAGCCTGCTGTTCCTGCTGGGCGTGTTCGCCTTCGCCGGCCCGTTCGACGCCAGCTACGCCGGCACCGTGCAGCTGGGCGCCCCGGGCTTCTGGGCCGCGTTCATCGGCGCCACCCTGCTGGCCATGAGCAACCCGGTGTCCTTCGGCGCCTTCCTCGGCGACTGGGCCCGCTACATCCCGCGCGAAACCTCGAAGCAGCGCATCATGCTGGCGGTGCTGCTGTCGCAGCTGGCCACCCTGATCCCGTTCTTCTTCGGCCTGGTCACCGCTACCATCGTCGCGGTCAAGGCGCCGGACTACATCGCCGCGAACAACTACGTCGGCGGCCTGCTGGCCATCTCGCCGAGCTGGTTCTTCCTGCCGGTCTGCCTGATCGCCACCATCGGCGGCATGTCCACCGGCACCACCTCGCTGTACGGCACCGGCCTGGACATGTCCAGCGTGTTCCCGCGCCTGCTGAACCGCGTACAGGCCACCCTGTTCATCGGCCTGCTGTCGATCGCCTTCATCTTCATCGGCCGCTTCGCCGCCAACCTGGTGCAGAGCGTGTCGACCTTCGCCGTGCTGATCATCACCTGCACCAGCCCCTGGATGGTGATCATGATCCTCGGCCTGGTGACCCGTCGCGGCTTCTACCACGCCGATGACCTGCAGGTGTTCACCCGTGGCCAGCAAGGCGGCGCCTACTGGTTCCACCACGGCTGGAACTGGCGCGGCATGGGCGCCTGGATCCCCAGCGCGCTGGCCGGCCTGTGCTTCGTCAACCTGCCGGGGCAGTTCGTCGGCCCGCTGGGCGAGCTGGCCGGTGGCATCGACATCAGCCTGCCGGTGACCCTGGGCCTGGCCGCCCTGCTCTACCTGACCCTGCTGCGCACCTTCCCGGAATCCGCCGGTGTCTACGGCCCGCAAGGCCCGCGCTGGGTCGGCAGCCACGATCGTCCGGTTCGCGGCATCAACGAACCGGCCGCCTGAGTTCCCCCGCTTCCTGCCTGAAGCGCGAGCAACAGTAGTACCTGTGAGAACGCCAGCGGACCGGTTACCACCGGTCCGATGGCCTACCGTCCGCCATCCGCGGACGGCAACAATGACAATTCGAGTGTGAGGAGCCGATCATGGCCTTGGATATAATCGTCGTTCTGATCTATGCCGCCGGCATGCTGGTACTGGGCTGGTACGGCATGCGCCGGGCGAAGACCCACGAGGACTTCCTGGTAGCGGGACGCAATCTCGGCCCGTCGTTCTACATGGGCACCATGGCCGCCACCGTGCTCGGCGGCGCTTCCACCGTCGGCACCGTGCGCCTGGGCTATGTCCACGGCATTTCCGGCTTCTGGCTGTGCGCCGCGCTCGGCGCCGGCATCATCGCCCTGAACCTGTTCCTGGCCAAACCGCTGCTGAAGCTGCGCATCTTCACCGTCACCCAGGTGCTGGAGCGTCGTTACAACCCGATGGCCCGCCAGGCCAGCGCGGTGATCATGTTCGCCTACGCGCTGATGATCGGCACCGTCTCCACCCTGGCCATCGGCACCGTCATGCAGGTGCTCTTCGGCCTGCCGTTCTGGGTTTCCGTGCTGCTCGGCGGCGGCGTCGTGGTGGTCTACTCGACCATCGGCGGCATGTGGTCGCTGACCCTCACCGACATCGTCCAGTTCATCATCAAGACCGTCGGCCTGATGTTCCTGCTGCTGCCGATCTGCCTGTACCGCGTGGGCGGCTGGGACGAGCTGGTGGCCAAGCTGCCGGCCAGCGCCTTCAGCTTCCACACCATCGGCTACGACACCATCATCACCTACTTCCTGATCTACTTCTTCGGCATCCTGATCGGCCAGGACATCTGGCAGCGCGTGTTCACCGCGCGCAGTGAAGGCGTGGCCAAGTACGCGGGCACCGTCGCTGGCGTGTACTGCGTGATCTACGGCCTGGTCGGCGCGCTGATCGGCATGTGCGCCAAGGTCCTGCTGCCCAACCTGGACAACGTCAACAACGCCTTCGCCGCCATCGTCCAGGCTTCGCTGCCGGACGGCATCCGCGGCCTGGTGATCGCCGCCGCCCTGGCCGCGATGATGTCCACCGCCAGCGCCGGCCTGCTCGCCGCCTCCACCACCCTGACCGAAGACCTGCTGCCGAAACTGCGCGGCGGCAAGACCTCCAGCCTGGGCATCAACCGCCTGTTCACCGCCCTCACCGGCCTGGTGGTACTGGCCATCGCCCTGGTGGTGAACGACGTGATCAGCGCCCTGACCCTGGCCTACAACCTGCTGGTGGGCGGCATGCTGATCCCGCTGATCGGCGCCATCTACTGGAAGCGCGCCACCACCGCCGGCGCCATCACCAGCATGACCCTGGGCTTCATCACCGCCCTGGTGTTCATGCTCAAGGATGGCTTCGACGCCAACACCCCGATCTACTACAGCCTGGCCATCGGCCTGGTCAGCTTCGTCGCCGTCAGCCTGCTGTCGCGCCGCCCGGCGGTCGCCGCCAGCGCCGCCTGACCGCGACACGGCAATGAAACAGGGCGCGGCGAGTCGATCTCCGCGCCCTGTTTTTTGATGACAACGACCTCACCCACGAACACTAAGGAACTGCCATGACCACCTGCGGCGAATTCCTCGTCAAGCAACTCGAAGCCTGGGGCGTCGATACCGTCTTCGGCATCCCCGGCGTGCACACCGTCGAGCTGTACCGCGGCCTGCCGGGCAGCGACATCCGCCACATCACCCCGCGCCACGAGCAGGGCGCCGGCTTCATGGCCGACGGCTACGCGCGCGTCACCGGCAAGCCGGGCGTGTGCTTCATCATCACCGGCCCGGGCATGACCAACATCCTCACCGCCATGGGCCAGGCCTACGCCGACTCCATCCCCATGCTGGTGATCAGCAGCGTCAACGAGCGCTCGCGCCTGGCCCACGGCAACGGCTACCTGCACGAGCTGCCGAACCAGCGCGCCATGACCGCCGGGGTGACCGCCTTCAGCCACACCCTGATGAGCGTCGAGGAACTGCCGGCCGTGCTGGCCCGCGCCTTCGCCGTGTTCGACAGCGAGCGCCCGCGCCCGGTGCACATCGAGCTGCCGCTGGACATCATCACCGCGCCGGCCGAGCACATGCAGGTGCGCCTGCGCGTGCAACTGGCCCGCCCGGCCCCGGCGCGCTCGCCGCTGCACGAGGCGGCGGCCAAGCTGGCCAAGGCGCAGAAGCCGCTGCTGCTGCTCGGCGGCGGCTGTGTCGAAGCCCAGGCCGAAGCCCGCGCCCTGGCGACCGCGCTCGACGCCCCGACCGCGCTGACCATCAACGCCAAGGGCCTGCTGCAGCCGGAGCACCCGCTGCTGATCGGCAGCAACCAGTCGCTGGTGCCGGTGCGTGAACTCGCGCAAGAGGCCGACGTGGTCCTGGCCATCGGCACCGAGCTGGGCGAGACCGACTACGACGTGGTCTTCGACGGCAACTTCAGGATCGGCGGCGAGCTGATCCGCGTCGACATCGACCCGCAGCAGCTGATGCGCAACCACGCGCCGAGCGTGGCCATCCACGCCGACGCGCGCACCGCCATGCGCGCCCTGCTGGAGCTGCTGCCGGCCCGCGAAGCCGACGCCAGCAGCCCCGGCGCGCAGCGCGCGGCCAAGGTGCGCGCGCAGCTGGCCGAGGACTTCAGCGGCTGGGCGCATTACCGCACCCTGTTCGGCAAGATTCTCGAAGTTCTGCCCGACGCACGCTTCGTCGGCGACTCGACGCAGACCGTGTACAGCGGCAACCACCTGGTGGAGCTGGACGGCGGCCGCCGCTGGTTCAACGCCTCCACCGGCTACGGCACCCTCGGCTACGGCCTGCCGGCGGCCATCGGCGCCAAGCTCGGCGACCCGAGCCGCCCGGTGATCAGCCTGATGGGCGACGGCGGCCTGCAGTTCACCATGACCGAACTGGCCAGCGCCGTGGAAGCCAGGGTGGGCATCGTCGTGCTGCTGTGGAACAACCACGGCTACGGCGAGATCAAGCGCTACATGGAACGCCGCGACATCACCCCGCTGGGCGTGGACATCTACACCCCGGACTTCCTCGCCATCGCCAAGGGCTTCGGCTGCGAAGCCGAGCGCGCGCGCGACCACGCGCACCTGCAGGAGCTGCTGCGCACCGCGCCGAGCGACCGCCCGCTGATCGTGGAAGTGATGGAAGCGGCGCCGTTCGCGCCGTAACGCCCACGTAGGGCGCATAACGCCACAGCGTTATCCGCCGTTGGTCATCGATGCGGGGCCCAGCGGCGGATAACCGCGAACGGTTATTCGCCCTACGCCACCGCCCGCTCCTATGCCACCCTGTAGGAGCGGGCCGCGCCCGCGATCGCGCGCACGGCGCGCGCCCATACCCCGCTCGGAACCCGCCCCATGAAAATCGTCACCCGCGACCGCTGGTTCGAAGTCCGCCACTGCTACGACGGCGTCAGCCTGATCCACGAGCCCTGGGTGCGCCCCTTCTACCGCTGCAACATGTGGCATATCCAGGGCCGCGACCGCGACCTGCTGGTGGACAGCGGTTCCGGCCTGGTCAGCCTGCGCGAGCAACTGCCCTGGCTGACCGCGCGGCCGCTGCTGGCGGTAGCCAGCCATACCCACTTCGACCACATCGCCGGCCACCACGAATTCCCCGAGCGCCTGTGCCACCCGGCCGAGGCCGACATCCTCGCCAGCCCCGACGGCGAGCGCACCCTGGCCACGGCCTTCGTCGGCGACGAGATGTTCGAGGCGCACCCGGACTGCCCGCTGTGCTACGCCGAATACCGGGTCAAGGCGGCGCCGGCCACTCGCACCATCGACGAAGGCGACGTGCTCGACCTGGGCGACCGCGTGCTGGAAGTGCTGCACACCCCCGGGCATTCGCCGGGCGGCATCAGCCTGTGGGAAGCCAGGACGCAAACGCTGTTCTCCGGCGACATCGTCTACGACGGCCCGCTGATCGAAGACGCCTACCACTCCGACCTCGACGCCTACGCCCGGAGCATGGAGCGCCTGCGCCAGCTGCCGGTGCGCACCGTGCACGGCGGGCATTTCGCCAGCTTCTCCGGCGAGCGCCTGCGCGCGATCATCGACGCCTGGCTGCTGGCCCACGCCTGAGGGGTCAGCGCCCGGCCTTGCCGGCCTGCTTGTCGGCGTACATCGCCTGGTCGGCGCAGCGCAGCAGGGTTTCCACATCCTTGCCGTCCTGCGGGCAGAGGGCCGTGCCGATGGCGGTACCGACATGCACGTCCTCCTCGCCGGCCAGCACGCGCAAGCTGCCCAACGGCGGCTGCAGCGCCCGCCGCAGGTTGTTCGCGGCGGTCTGCACCACCTCAGCCGACGGCACCCGCCAGAGCAGCACCACGAACTCGTCGCCGCCCAGGCGCGCCACCAGGTCGCCCTGGCGCACCGCATTGCGCAGGCGGCCGGCGGCCTCGATCAGCGCCAGGTCCCCGGCGTCGTGGCCGAAGCGGTCGTTGATCGCCTTGAAACCGTTGAGGTCGAGGAACAGCAGGGCGAAGGGCGCGCCGCCGGCGCGCTGCTTGCTCACCGCGCGCTCCAGGGTGCGCACCAGCCCGGAGCGGCTGCACAGGCCGGTCAGCGGATCGGTGTTGAGGTCGGCGTGCATCTGCCGCAGGGCGTCGCCCAACTGGCCCACCTCGTCGCGCCGCTGCACCTGGAAATCCACCGAGGTGCCACCCTCCCCCAGCTGCCGCACCTCCCCTGCCAGGCGCGCCAGGTCGCGGGTCAGCCAGCCGGTGAGCAGCCACTGCATGCACAGCGCCACCAGCAGGATCAGCGCCACCCCGCTACCGAGCATCAGCAGCTGCAGGTTGAGCGTGCCGGAAAAATCGCCGAGCGGCGCCAGGGTCACGGAAATCCAGCGCTCTCCGGTGCCCACCGCCAGGCGCTGGGCGTACAGTTCGTAGACTTCGCCCTCCACGCGCAGGTCTTGCAGGGTCATCAATTGCTCGCCGATGGAGGCCAGCGCCACGCGGCTGGTCAGCGCCTCGAGGAAAGGCGCGAGGGCGGCCGGAGCGTCCACTTCGTCCGCCAGGTTGCTGGTGATCATCTGGCCGTCCGGGTCCACGACGAAGGCCATGCCGCGCGGACTGATGCGCAACGACCGGGCGAATTCGTCGATCTCGTCCCGGGTGATCTCCAGGCCCAGCACGCCCTGGATCTGCCCATCGGGACCCGGTATGCCGCGCACCCTGGCGAGCACCCTGCCCTGCCCGGTGAGCGACTGGTAGGGCGCGGTCCAGGCACTCTGCGGCGAGCGCTGGCCGGCCTGGAACCAGGGGCGCTGGAGCACGTCGTTGGGGCTTGCCAGGCGGCCGATCAGCGACCACTCGCCCCGCGGCCCCTCGGGTAGCTGGAACAGCGTCTTCTCCTGGTTGTCCAGGCGCAGCAGCAACTCGGCATCCTCCCGGCCCTGGCGGCTGACGCTGATCAATTGGCCCCGGTTGTTGCCGTAGAACAGCGTATGGCGCGGCCCGGGCATGCTCGAAACGCCGCGCCACAGGCGCTCGGCCAGGCGCCGCTGCAACGCCGGGTCGTCCAGACTGGCGGCCGCGTCGGCGGGGTCGGGCTGACTGAGCTGGAGGATCAGGTTGAGCATCTGCACCCGGTGCTGCAGGTTCTCCGCAATGAGCTCGGAGTTTTCCGCCAGCACGCTGGCGGCGTGGGCGCGCAGGCTGCTGCGATAGGAGAGGTAGCTGAACAGGCAGAAGGTCAGGCCGACCAGCAGGACGACCAGGCCGGAGAACAAGAGAAAGGAACGACGCAGCGACGGCGAACGCCGTAGCCATGCGTCGATGCGCTGGAGCATGCCAGTGCGTTCCGCTTGCTTCGCATTGCGCCGCACTCACCCGCAGCGCGCCGAGGGGTGGCGCGCAAGGGGGGCTCAGGAAGCCGGCGGCGCGCCGTCAGTGGCGTCGGCGCTGCTCGGCGTAGCGACGTTGCTCGTCGCTGCGAACGGGGATGGGTTGCAGGCGCGGAGGCTCGATGAGGCCGAGCGCGACACCCAGTTTCCATGCCAAGGATTGCAGCCAGAGTTTCATGGGGGGCCTCCTTTGCGGTAATGAGGTCGGGCGGCCCGATACTGCGTGGGCCGCCCTCAGAGTAGAGTAGCCCGGCGTCCCACTCTCCGCCCGTGCCACTCACTCCTTGCAACAAAGACTAGCGTCTCGCCGCCCGGTCCCCGCTGACATGGGTCAAGGTCAGCCACGCTCGCCACGCAGCTTGCGGCGAATCCACGCCTCGCCGCTCACCAGGGAAATCCCCGCCAGCACCAGCGCGGCGCCGCCAATGAAGTTCCAGGCCAGCGGCTCGCGCAGCAGCAGCACGCCGAAGGCGATGCCGAACAGCGGCGTCATGAAGGAAAACACCGCCAGGTTCGAGGCCAGGTAGCGGCGCAACAGCCAGAACCAGGTGAAGTAGCTGAAGAACGACACCACCACGCCCTGGAACAGCACGCTGCCCACGCCCACCGCGGTGAAGCGCACGTTGCCGAACTCGCCCAGGGCCAGGGCGATGAAGGGCAGCACCAGGGCCGCGGCGAGCAACTGGTAGAACAGCGTCAGGCTGGCCGGCGCTTCCGACAGCCGGGTGGTGCGCACCACCACGGTGGTGGCCCCCCAGGATGCCCCGGCGAGCACGCCGAAGAAGTCGCCGAGCAGCATGCGCCCGTCCATGTTGTGCACATCGAATCCGCCGCCGAAGCACAGGGCGATGCCGCCGAAGCACACCGCGATGCCCAGCCATTGCAGCGGCCGCAGGCGCTCGCTGGGCAGCAGGAAGTGCAGGGCGAGGGCGGAGAAGATCGGCGCCGTGTAGATGAACACCGCCATGTGCGAGGCGGAGGTGTACACCAGGCCCTGGGCGATGAACAGGAACTCCAGGGCGAACAGCAGCCCGGCCAGCGCGCCGCCGGGCAGGGTGCCCTGGCGGATCGCCTTCCAGTCGCCGCGCCAGAGCACCAGCAGGCCCACCAGCACGGCGGCCACCAGGTTGCGGCCGAAGGCCTGCATGATCGGCGCGATGTCGCCGGCGGCGAACTTCACCATCACCTGCTGGATGCCCCAGATCAGGCACAGCACCAGCATCACCTGCAGGGCGAAGGCGTCGGCGCCCTTGCGCGTGGTCGGCGGCGTCATGCGCACCTCCACGAAGCGGGCGAACGGGGGGCGTAGCGGTGGTCAGGCAGTTTCATGGCAAGGCTCGGCAGTGGAAAAGCGGGCACCAAGACGTGAAAACGGCGGTACCCCAAGGGAGTACCGCCGATTATTCCAGCTAAGCGACGGCGGGCGCCAACGGAAATCCGCCGGCGCCGCCCTTCACTGCCCGGTCTTGACCTTGCTCCAGGTGCGGGTGCGGATGCGCTCCAGCTTCGGCGGCAGCATCTCCACCGAGTACAGCTTGGCCTGCACCTCGGCCGGCGGGTAGACGTTGGGGTTGTCGCGCAGCTCGGCGGAAATCAGCTTGTCCGCCGCCTGGTTGGGGTTGGCGTAGGCCACGTAGTCGGAGATCGGCGCCACCACTTCCGGGCGCAGCAGGTAGTTGAGGAAGGCGTGGGCCTGCTCGACGTTCTGCGCGTCCCTGGGGATGGTCAGCACATCGAACCAGGCCGCGGTGCCTTCCTTGGGAATGCGGTATTCGATGTGGATGCCGTTCTTCGCTTCCTTGGCGCGGTTGGCCGCCTGCATGGCGCCGCCGGACCAGGCCATGGCCACGCAGACATCGCCGTTGGCCAGGTCGGTGACGAACTTCGAGGAGCTGAAGTAGGTGATGTATGGGCGCAGGCTGGCGAGCAGCGCCTCGGCCTTGGCGTAGTCCTCGGGGTTGTGGCTGTTCGGCGACAGCCCCAGGTAGGCCAGCGCCTCGGGGATCACCTCGGTCGGCGAGTCGAGGAAGGCCACGCCGCACTGCTTGAGCTTGGCGAGGTTCTCCGGCTTGAAGATCAGGTCCCAGGAATCCACCGGCGCGTTCTCGCCGAGGATGGCCTTCACCTTGTCGACGTTGTAGGCGACGCCGTTGGTCCCCCACATGTACGGCACGGCGTACTGGTTGCCCGGGTCCTTGCTCTCCAGCACCTTGAGCAGCGCCGGGTTGAGGTTCTTCCAGTTCGGCAGCTTGCTCTTGTCCAGCTTCTGGAACACGCCGGCCTTGAGGTAGTTGGGCAGGAAGCTGTCGCTGGGCACCACCAGGTCGTAACCCGAATGCCCGGAAAGCAGCTTGGCTTCCAGCACCTCGTTGCTGTCGTAGACGTCGTACTTCGGCGCGATGCCGCTGTCCTTCTGGAAGCCCTTGAGGGTGTCCGGGCCGATGTAATCGAACCAGTTGTAGATGCGCACCACCGGTTCGGCGCTGGCGATGCCGGCAGCCGTCAGCAGCGCGGCGCCGAGCAGGCCGCGGATGATCTTGTTGTTCTTGCGCATGACTCGCTCCTCGAAACGGCGTGCTCTTAGCGAGCGACGCCTTCGTATCCCTGCAGGACATTGACCGCGTTGACGCCGATGGCCTCGACCGCATAGCCGCCTTCCATGATGAACAGGGTCGGCAGGCCCAGGGCGGCGATGCGTTCGCCCATGCGCAGGTAGTCCGGGGAGTCCAGCTTGAACTCGGAGATCGGGTCGTCCTTGTAGGTGTCCACGCCCAGCGAGACCACCACCGCGTCCGGCGCGTAGGCGGCGATCTTGCGGCAGGCGTCTTCCAGCGCGGCGGACCAGCCGTCCCAACCGGTGCCGTGGGCCAGCGGGTAGTTGTGGTTGAAGCCTTCGCCCGCGCCTTCGCCGCGCTCGTCGGCGTGGCCGAGGAAGTACGGGTATTCCACCAGCGGGTCGCCGTGGATCGAGGCGAAGAGCACGTCGCCACGGTTGTAGAACAGCTCCTGGGTGCCGTTGCCGTGGTGGTAGTCGACGTCGAGGATGGCCACGCGCTTGGCGCCCTGGTCGAGGAAGGCCTGGGCGACCACGGAGGCGTTGTTGATGAAGCAGTAGCCGCCCATGAAGTCGCTGCCGGCGTGGTGGCCCGGCGGACGGCAGAGGCCGAAGGCGGTGCGCGCGCCCTGGCGCATGTGGTCCTGGGCGGTCAGCGCGACCTGCGCCGAGCTGTACACGGCCTGCCAGGTGCCGGCGGTGATCGGCGCCTCGGTGTCGAAGCTGTAGTGGCCCAGCTCACCCATCAGGGCGGTCGGGATCGGGCCGTCGCGGCGCAGGCGACGGGCCGGGAAGGTGGTGGAGACGAGGTCGCCGCTGTGGCCCTCGGCGGCCCAGCGGGCCCAGGCGCCCTTGAGGAAGGCGATGTACTTGGGGTCGTGCACGCGGTGGATGGCGTCGAAACCGAAGTCCTTCGGCGCGATCACGTCGCCGAGGTTCTGCGACTTCACCCGGGCCAGCACGGTGTCCGCGCGGCTGGGCATCTCGAAGCAGGGCTGGAGTTTGCCATCGACCAGTTCGGACTGGCCGAAATGCAGGCGATGATCGTCGCTATAGACGGTCAGCATGGGAAAACCTCTCGGCTTTGTTGTTCTAGGTGCAGCGATTCTGCCGATTCCCGGGCGGCCGGCTGAACAGCGTTGGCGGCCAAAAGGGGATCGGTATGGCCAACATTTATGACCCTTTACCACAGCACACCCTCCCCTCGCCGCCGGCTCGCTATGCTCTAGGGAATTGTCGCCGCGCGCTCC
Source organism: Pseudomonas citronellolis (assembly GCF_029335315.1). Lineage (GTDB taxonomy): Bacteria > Pseudomonadota > Gammaproteobacteria > Pseudomonadales > Pseudomonadaceae > Pseudomonas > Pseudomonas citronellolis_A. The sequence goes on along the minus strand of NZ_JARJLT010000335.1, from coordinate 26,389 downwards.
AGTCGAAATCCGCGAGTGCCGAACCGAAGGATGCAAGCATGCCGGGGGATCGCCAGTTCCTGTTTCGTTGCCTGTTGCTGCTGAGCCTGCTGTGCAGCGCCTGCGCCCTGGCCGCGCCGGTGCCCGACGCGGCGCCGGCGGTGTTCTCGGCGCTGGCCGAGGACGCCAGCCCGGAAATGCTCGCCGAGCGCCTGGAAAGCATACGCCAGGGGGTTTCCGACCAGGTCGGCGACGACGACCTGGCGCACCTGCGCCAGGCCACCCTGGAAGTGCAGAAGCTCGCCACCGTGCGCAACGAGGAACTGCAGGCGCGCCTCGAGCGCCTGGCCGACCAGCTCAACGTGCTCGGCCCGCCCAGCGAAGGCGAGGCCGCCGGCCTGGCCCTGCAGCGCAGCGAGCTGAGCAGCCAGAAGGACGAGTTGCAAGCCCGCGCCACCCAGGCCGCCGACGTCCTGCGCTCGGCCCGCGACCTCGCCGCGCAGATCGTCAACCTGCGCCGCAGCCTGTTCAATTCACAGATCGCCACGCGCTCGGCGCCGCCCTTCAGCCCGGTGTTCTGGTCGACCCTGACCCGCCCCACCGACGAGGACCTGGCGCGCCTGGGCAACCTCGGCGACGACCTGGCGCGGGGCGTCGCCAGCACCTGGAACAACGGCGGGCGCCTGCCGCTGCTGGCCTGCCTGCTCGCCGCCGTGCTGCTCTGCGTGCCCGGCCGGCGCCTGCTCGAACGCCTGGCCACGCACCTGGTCAACCGCTTCGTCCCCGAGGGCCGGCTGCGCCGCAGCAGCCTGGCGCTGGCGGTGGCCCTGGCCAGCGTCGCCAGCCTCGGCGGCGCCGCCGCGCTGCTGGCCCAGGGGCTGGACTGGAGCGCGAAGTTCCCGGCCGTGCTCGCCGGCCTGACCGAGCAGATCGTCACGCTGGCGATCTTCAGCGCCTTCATCAGCGGCCTCGGCCGCGCCCTGCTGATGACCAGCCGGCCAAGCTGGCGCCTGCTGCCGCTGCCCGACAGCGCCGCCGAAGCGATAGCCCCCTTCCCCGGGCTGCTGGCCATAGTGGTGATGGCGCTGGGCGTGCAGTCGCGCATCAACAACACCATCGGCGCCAGCCTGGCACTGACCGTGGCGGTCAACGGGCTGACCGCGCTGCTGATCGCCGGCCTGTTCGGCATCGCCCTGCTGCGCCTGCGCCGCAGCAGCGCCGACGACGAGGAGCACCCGCGCCCGGCGCTGGCCGGGGTGATCCACTTCGCCGCCCTGCTGGTGGTGGTGGCGATCGTCCTGGCGCTGCTCACCGGCTACCTGTCGCTGGCCTTCTTCCTCGCCACCAAGCTGCTCTGGGTCAGCGCCGTCGTCGTGATCGGCTACCTGCTCACGGCCTTCTTCGGCGACCTCTGCGACACCCTGCTGTCGCCGCGCCAGGCCACCGGCAAGACCCTCGCCCGCGCCCTCGGCCTGGCCCCCCAGCACCAGGCCCAGGCCGCCACCCTGCTGGCCGGGGTGGGCCGCACCCTGCTGGCGCTGATGACCCTGATGGTAGTGCTCTCCCCCACCGCCAGCAGCCCCGACGAACTGCTCGCCGGGGTCGAGCGCCTGGCCCAGGGCGGGCAGGTGCTGGGCAACCTCAACATCGTCCCGCAGGACATCCTGCTGGCCCTGCTGACCCTGCTCGGCGGCCTGTTCGCCCTGCGCCTGCTCAAGCGCTGGCTGGCCGAGGACCTGCTGCCGGAAACCAGCATGGACGCCGGCATGCGCGCCTCGCTGGTGACCCTGGTGGGCTACCTCGGCTTCGTCCTGCTCGGCCTGCTGACCCTCTCGGCGCTGCGCATCAACCTGACCAGCCTGACCTGGGTGGTCAGCGCCCTTTCGGTGGGCATCGGCTTCGGCCTGCAGGCGATCGTGCAGAACTTCATCAGCGGCCTGATCCTGCTCACCGAACGCCCGGTGAAGGTCGGCGACTGGGTCAGCCTGAGCGGCGTGGAAGGCGACATCCGCCGCATCAACGTGCGCGCCACGGAAATCCAGCAGTCGGACAACTCCACGGTGATAGTGCCGAACTCGCAACTCATCACCCAGAACGTGCGCAACGTGACCATGGGCGGCGCCCTGGGCAGCGTCGGCGTCAGCCTGACCCTGCCGCTGGACACCGACGTGCACAAGGTCCGCGAACTGCTCCTGGCGGCCTACGCCGAGCACCCGTCGATCCTCGACACGCCGAAACCCTCGGTCAGCTTCACCCAGCTCAACGACCAGGGCCTGACCCTGGCCGCCAGCGGCTACGTCAACAGCCCGCGCGGGGTGTCCGGCACCCGCAGCGACCTGCTGTTCAGCATCTTCGGCAAGCTGCGCGAGGAAGGCATCAGCCTGGTGACGACGCGCAGCCTGCGGTTGGTGGGGGATGGCAAGGAGCGGATCGAAGAGGCTGGGGATAACGAAGAGCCTGAGAGCCCCTCTCCCTAACCCTCTCCCTTCAGGGAGAGGGCTGGGGAGAGGGAGCTGAGTATCCCGGAGCACCGGTCAAGAGCCAATACGAAGAGTCCCTAGCCCGCTAGCCCTTTCGCGCCAGCAACGCCGCCGCGCCCTGCACCTTGCGCGTGTACCAGAACACCCGGCTCACCCCGCGGGTGATCGCCACGTAGGCCAGGCGCAGGCTTTCGTCCTGCATCGCCTGGTCGTAGCTGTTGCGGAAGAAGCCGCTGTGGGCGTACAGCACGTTGCGCAGCGGGTGGCGCTCCGGCGGGGCGCAGTCGTCGACGATGATCGCCACTTCCGCCTGCAGGCCTTTCGCGCGGTGGATGCTCATGGCCTTCACCGGCAGCGTGTCGTCGAGCTGCGCCTTGATCTGCTGCAGCGGCTCGTTGCGCCGGCTCAGCAGCATCACCGCGGTGCTTTCGCGGCTGCCGCGCGCGGCGACGTGCTCGCTCTGGGTACGGATCTCCGCCAGCAGCTTGGGCAGGTCGCGGGCGATGTCGAAGCGGGCTTCCAGGCGCACGCCGTGGTCGCCCGGCTGCATCGCCTTGAAGGCGCGGCAGGTCTTGGCCTGCTTGAAGGCGACCTCGGCCAGCACCGATTCGGCGTCGCGGATCACCGGTTCGATGCTGCGGTAGTTGGTTTCCAGTAGCAGCACCGTGCTCTGGCGGCTGTGGCCCTTGCTCGGGAAGTGCTTGTCGAAGTCCATGAACAGCTCCGGCGAGCTGCCGCGCCAACCGTAGATCGACTGCCAGTCGTCGCCGATGGCCATCAGGCTCGGCGCCTTGCCGGCGCGCGCCAGGAAGCGGTGCAGGGCCTGCAGCCAGAGGACGATCTGCGGCGAGATGTCCTGGAATTCGTCGATCAGCAGGTGGGTCATCGGCTCGGCCGCTTCGAGCTTGGCATCGCCCTCGGCGAAGCGTTTGGTGAGCTGCTGGAAGGCGGCGTTGAAGGTGGTCAGGCGTTGGCGCTTGAGCAGGGCGATGAAGAAGCTCCAGTAGATCGCCAGGGCCTCGAGGAAGATTTTCTCGCGGGTCGAGCAGTCCAGCTCGGCCACCTTCAGCTCCTGCGGACGGTAGCCGAGGCTTTCCATGAAGCCGGCCTGGGCGAAGAAGACTTCCACCAGCGGCGCCTCGACGAACTCGCCGGGCAGGCGGAACGGCTGCACCGGCGCCGGGCCGGGCACTTCCTCCGGCTTGTCCAGGCCGAGCAGGCGGTGCACCTTGGCGCGGAAGGCGCCGTTCACCGCGTAGCACTCTTCGTAGGCCTCCAGCAGCAGACGCTGCTGCGCCGGGCGCAGGCGGCCGCCGGTGAGCGGGTTGTCCGGCTCGCCAGGGTTCTTCTCTTCCAGCTGCTCGAACCAGCGCTGCTTGCCCAGCAGTTCGCGGGCCTGCACGCCCATGGCGGAGTGGAAGGTGCGCACGCATTCGCGGGCGCGGGCCATGTCGAAGGGGTACTGCCAGAACGCCAGGACCCGCACCAGCTGCTCGCGCAGCTGCACGCAGGAGGCGTTGGTGAAGGAGATCACCGTGACCTTGTCGGCCTCGATCCCCAGGTGGCAGAGCATGAACACCAGGCGCAACACCAGGGTGGTGGACTTGCCGGAGCCGGCCCCGGCGAAGATCCGCGCCAGCGGCTGGCGGCAGAGGATCATCGCCCACTGCTCGTCCGACGGTGGGCTGATCACCCCGGCGCTGACCGCCTGGCGCACGCGCTCGCGCATCGCCTCGACCTGCTCCGGGCGCACCGCCATGGCGCGCGCCGGGTAGATGCCGCTGGCGCCTTCGGCGGCGGGCTTGGCCGACGCCGACTCGCCCTCGGCGGCCTTCTTGCGCGGCTTGGCCTCGGCGCCCTCGGCCTTGGGCTTGGCGGCGCGCGGCTTGCGCTTGGGCGCGGGCGCCTGCGCGGCTTCGTTCTGCTCGCGCAGGTAGGCGGTGGTGCGCGGGAAGTAGCGCGCCAGGGATTCGGACAGCAGCAGTTTGTAGCGCCTTACGGCAGACAGCATCGGAAGGCTCCGGCCCTGGAAGATGTCGCTGAATGATAAGGGGATTCAGTGACGATCCGACAGCGCCGGGCGCCTTGGGTTCGCCTCAGGCGCCGGTCCAGCGGCGCAGCAGCACGCTGGCGTTGACCCCACCGAAGCCGAAGCCGTTGGACAGCGCGTACTCCGTCTGCAGCGGGCGCGGCGCGCCGTACACCAGGTCGATGCCGGCGGCGGCCTCGTCCGGCTCCAGCAGGTTGAGCGTGGCCGGCGCCAGCTGGTCACGCAGGGCCAGCAGGGTGAAGATCGCCTCCAGCCCGCCGGCCGCGCCGAGCAAGTGGCCGGTGGCGGACTTGGTGGCGCTGACCGCGACGCCGCCCTGGTCGCCGAACACCGAGCGGATCGCCGCCAGCTCGCCCTTGTCGCCCACCGGCGTGGAGGTGGCGTGGGCGTTGAGGTGGCCGATCTGCGCCGGGTCGATGCCGGCCTGGGCGATGGCCTGCTGCATGGCCCGGCGCGCCCCGTTGCCGTCCTCGGGGCCGGCGGTGAGGTGATAGGCGTCGGCGCTGGTGCCATAGCCGACCACCTCGGCCAGCGGCTGCGCGCCACGGGCCAGGGCATGCTCCAGCGACTCGATCACCAGAATCCCGGCGCCCTCGCCCATGACGAAGCCGTCGCGCTGGCGGTCGAACGGCCGCGAGGCTTCCTGCGGGCGGTCGTTGAAGCCGCTGGAAAGCGCCCGCGCGGCGGCGAAGCCACCCAGGGCGACGCGGTCGATGGACGCTTCGGCGCCGCCGCACACGGCGATGTCGGCCTCGCCGGCGCGGATCAGCCGCGCGGCGTCGCCGATGGCCTGGACGCTCGCCGCGCAGGCGGTCACCGGCGCGCCGATCGGCCCCTGCAAGCCATGCCGGATGGACACGTGGCCGGCCGCCAGGTTGACCAGGAACGAGGGAATGGTGAACGGCGACAACCGCCGCGGCCCGCGCTCGTCGGTGGTGCGCACGGCGTCGGCGATGGCGCTGAAGCCGCCGATGCCGGAGGCGATCACCGTGGCCGTGCGGGTCTTCTCGCGCGCGTCCTGCGGCGCCCAGCCGGCCTGGGCCAGGGCCTCCTCGGCGGCGGCCAGGGCGAAGAGGATGAAGCGGTGCATCTTCTTCTGCTCCTTGGCCGGCGCCGCGCGCTCGGCGTCGAAGCCGGCCTCGGTGTCCTCGGTGATATCCGGCACTCGCCCGCCGACCTCGCAGGGCAGGTCGCGGACGAACTCCTCGGCCAGCCGGGCAATCCCCGAGCGCCCCTGCAACAGCCGCCGCCAGACCACTTCGGTGCCACACCCCAGGGGGCTGACCACCCCGGTCCCGGTTACCACGATACGTTGCACAGCCATGATTTCACCTGCCTGACGATGGCTTCGCCATCATTAAATTACGATCAACATACAATATTCAGGACGCCCCGACCATCCGTCGTCGCGCCGCTCGCATCCACTCATCATCGACCACCCTTGGCGTTGCCCTTGACCACGAAGGAGATTCGCCATGCGACTGGAAGGCTCCTGCCACTGCGGCGCCGTGACCTTCAGCCTGGACAGCGCCCATCCCTACCCCTACCAGCGTTGCTACTGCTCGATCTGCCGCAAGACCCAGGGCGGCGGTGGCTACGCCATCAACCTCGGCGGCGACGCCGCGAGCCTCAAGGTGCGCGGGCGCAAACACCTGCGCGTGTACCACGCCAAGCTGCGCGAGCCGGGCCAGCGCACCCGCACCAGCAGCGCCGAACGCAACTTCTGCGGCGAATGCGGCAGCGCGCTGTGGCTGTTCAGCCCGGAGTGGCCGGAGCTGATCCACCCGTTCGCCTCGGCCATCGACACGCCGCTGCCGGTGCCACCGGAGCACACCCACCTGCTGCTCGACTCCCGGGCGAGCTGGGTCGAGGTAGAAAAGCACCCGCGCGACCTGTACTTCGACGGCTACCCGGAAGAGTCCATCGCCGACTGGCATCGTCGCCTGGGCCTGGAACGCTAGGCCTGCAGGCGAAACACCGCGAACGCCGGCTCGGCGCTGAGCCAGTGTTCGCGCACCAGCCAGCCACCGCGCTCGGCCAGCTCGCGGAAGTCGTCGAGGCCGTATTTGTAGGAGTTTTCCGTGTGCAGGCGCTCGCCGGCGCGGAAGGCGTAGTCCACGCCGGCGATGCGCACGAACTGGTCGCTCCGGCTGACCAGGTGCATCTCGATGCGGCTCGACTCGGCGTTCCACAGCGCCAGGTGCTCGAACTGGTCGAGCTGGAAGTCGGCGCGCAGCTCGCGGTTGATGCGCCGCAGCAGGTTCAGGTTGAAGCGCGCGGTCACGCCTTCGGCGTCGTTGTAGGCGGCCTCCAGCAGCTTCGGGTCCTTGCGCAGGTCGACCCCGACGATGAAGCTGGCGCCCGGCCCGAGCAGCTCGTGGGCGCCCTGGAGGAAGCCCAGGGCCTGCGGCGGGTCGAAATTGCCGATGGTCGAGCCGGGGAAGAAGCCCAGCCGCGCGCCATCGGCCAGAGCCGGCGGTAGCGCCTCCAGGCGCGTGAAGTCGGCGCACAGCGGCTCGATGCGCAGCGCCGGGTAGTCCCGTTGCAGACGCGCGGCGGCCTTGTCCAGGGCCGCCGGGCTGATGTCGACGGGCACGTAGCGGACGATCTGCGGCGCGGCGTCCAGCAGCAGGCAGGTCTTCTCGCTGGCGCCGCTGCCGAACTCCACCAGGGTGCAGTCGGCCGGGATGCGCGCGGCGATCGCCGGGGCTATGCGCCCCAGCAGCGCCGTCTCGCTGCGCGTCGGGTAGTACTCGCGGGTGCGGCAGATGGCCTCGAACAGCTCGGAACCGGCGGCGTCGTAGAAGTACTTCGGCGACAGCTGCCGGGGCGTCAGCGAGAAGCCCGCCACCAGGTCCTCGGCCAGCTCGCGGGCGTGCGGGTCCAGCGCGGCCTGCTCGGAAAGGTCGCGGGCCAGGCGCAGGCCGGCGAACATCCAGCGTTTCTCCGGGTGAAAGAAGTTGCGGTAGCTCGGCCGCGAATGCCCGGCCGGGGTGATGCAGGCGCCGCCGCGCAGGACCATCTGGCCGACCATGAACTTGCCGTTGTACTCGCCCACCGCGCCGGCGCCGGGGCGGAAGCCCGGGTACGCCGAGTAGGCGCTCTGGGTCCACTGCCAGCCGCCGTCGTAGAGCTGGCGCAGGCGACCGTCGCGGGCGGCGACTTCCCACTCCATCTCCGTCGGCAACCGCGCGCCGGCCCAGCTGGCGTAGGCGGCGGCCTCGTAGTAGCTGACGTGCAGCACCGGCGCGTCCGGCTCCAGCGGGCGCAGGCCGTGCAAGCCGAACTCGTGCCAGCCGTCGTCGCGCATCCGCCAGTACAACGGCGCCTCCCAGCCCTCCTCCTGCACCTTGGCCCAGCCGTCCGACAGCCAGAACTCCGCACGGCGATAGCCACCGTCGGCGATGAACGCCAGCCACTGGCGGTTGCTCACCAGCGACTCGGCGATCTCGAACGGCGCCAGGAAACAGCGGTGCGCCGGCAGCTCGTTGTCGAAGGCGAAGCCCTCGCCGTCATGGCCGACGCCCAGCAGCCCGCCCTGGATGGCCAGGAAGCGCTGCGGCCCGCAGGCCGACGGCGCGTAGCCCTCGCCAAAGGCCGGCGCCAGCGGCGACAGGCTGAACAGGTGGAGGATGTCCATCAGCAGCAGCTCCTGGTGCTGTTCCTCGTGGGCCAGGCCCAGGCTCACCAGCGCTTCCAGCTCGGCGTCGGGGGCGGCATCGAGCAGCGTCAGCATGTGCTCGTCGACGTACCGCCGGTAATCGAGCACCCGCCGCAGCGGCGGCCGCGTCAGCATCCCCCGCTGCGGCCGGGGCTGGCGCGCGCCGAGGGCCTCGTAGTAGGAGTTGAACAGGTAGCCGAAGCTGGCATCGAAAGCCTCGTAGCCGGCCAGCCGCGGCCTGAGCAGGAAGGTCTCGAAGAACCAGGTGGTGTGCGCGACGTGCCACTTGGCCGGGCTGGCATCGGGCATCGACTGGGCGACCGCGTCCTCGGCGTCGAGGTGGGCGATCAGCTGTTCGCTGGCCCGGCGCACCTGCTGGTAGCGCTGGGCGAGCGGAATGGCCTTGCTGGACATGGGGTGGTCCCCTTGCATGTGCGGCAGGCGCAGGTCGGTTTCAGTCTTCGGCGCGGATACTGACCTGCTCGGGATAGAAGGCGACGTGGCCACGGATCAGCGCCACTTCGGGTTTCGGGTCTTCATAGGTCCAGGCCGCGTTCTCGGCGACCTGGCCGTCGTGCACCAGGTTGTAGTAGCTGGCTTCGCCCTTGTACGGGCAGCGCGTGTGGTGCTGGCTGCGCACGAAGTGGCCGGGGCGGGTGTCCGCCTCGGGCAGGTAGAACACCGGTGGATAACCGGCCTCCTGCAATACCAGGGCGTTTTCGCTGCTGGCCACCAGGGCACCGTGGAAGCGCACGTCGACGCGGCCGGAGTGGACCTTGATGTCAATGGGGTGTTCATGGGCGGGGCGGTTCATCGACTCTCTCCAGTTTCGGCCCTCAGGGTTCTGAACCCGGCGGGCGGTGAAAGGTTGCAACGAATGCGAAGCGCCCCGTTCAGGGTAGAACGCCATGGCGCCGGGCCCGGCAAAAACCGATGGGCGTGGCGGCTTGCCCCGCCCTGCCCGGCTGGCCGATAGTCGCCCCTCGACAAGGAGGCAGCATGTTCACCAGAAGACAGCTCAACCGCGCGTTCCTGCTCGCGCCCCTGGCCGGCCTGCTCGCCGGCAACGCCCGCGCCGCCGACCTGGCTGCGCTGCAAGCACGCCTGGCGCACCTGGAAAAGACCAGCGGCGGGCGCCTCGGCGTGGCCGTGCTCGACAGCGCCGACGGCCGCCGGTTCGGCCTGCGCCAGGACGAGCGCTTCCCGCTGTGCAGCACCTTCAAGCTGCTGCTCGCCGCCTGCGTGCTGGCCCGCGTCGATCGCGGCGAGGAACAGCTGGCGCGGCGCATCGTCTACGGCCGGGGCGACCTGGTGGAGTATTCGCCGACCGCCGAGCGCCACGTCGGCAAGCCGGGCCTGAGCGTCGCCGAACTCTGCGAGGCGGCGGTCACCCTCAGCGACAACGGCGCGGCCAACCTGCTGCTGGCCAGCCTCGGCGGCCCGGCCGGACTGACCGACTGGTTGCGCGGCACGGGCGATGAGGTCACCCGCCTGGATCGCAACGAACCCACGCTCAACCAGGCCATCCCCGGCGACCCACGCGACACCACCACGCCGACGGCGATGCTGGAAACACTGCAGCGGCTGCTACTCGGGGAGGTGCTGAAACCCACCTCCCGAGAGCAGCTGCGCGCCTGGCTGCTGGCCAACCAGACCGGCGACGCCCGCATCCGCGCCGGCGTGCCGAAGGACTGGAAGGTCGGCGACAAGACCGGCACCGGCCCGAAGGCCACCGGCACCAGCAACGACGTGGCCATCCTCTGGCCGCCGGGCCGCGCGCCGATCCTGGTGGCCGCCTACCTCACCGGCAGCCCGGCCACGGCGGAGCAGCGCGACGCGACGCTGGCCGAGGTCGGCCGGCTCGCAGCCAGCCTGGCCTGATGTAGCGCCCGGATGGCCGGCGCCAGAAGTTTTCAGCCGCGCGCCTGGAACATCCGCTCGTCGTACAGGAAGTCGTAGCTCTCCAGGGCCTTCACCTGGCTGATCGCCGGGTGTCGCGGGTTGAGCAGGATGTCCCACTCCAGCGGCAGCACCGCCGACGGTACGATCAGCCCGAGCTGTTCGCCGGCGCGCAACCAGCGGCTGCCGTAGTCCATGCTCGGGCGGTCGGCCGGCAGGCTGCTCCAGCCTTCGGGGAGGTCGCGCGGATCGGGCCTGAGGTACAGGTCGTCGCCCTCGGGCAGCAGGAACGAGGTGATCTTCATCGGGAAGGTCGGCTGGCCGCTGGCGTGGACGAAGGTCTCCAGGCAGCAGATCGCCGGCGTCAGGCCCAGGTAGACGGCGGGCAGGTCGCGGTGGTTCCAGCGGCCGCCGAGGATGGCCGCGCCCTGACCGGAAAGGTCGGAGGCCCGCGCCGCCTTGGCGACCCGCCAGGCCCGCATCAGGCGACCCCGCCCCACTCCAGCGCGTGCAGCACGCGGCGTACCTGGTTGGCGCCGATCTCGGTGTCGCACAGGCTGAACGGCGCCTGGCCGCCGAGGGCCGCGTTGCCACGCTCCAGCCATTGCGTCGCGGCCAGCCGATCCTCGAACACCTGCTCGGCCAGCACGGCCACCGAGGCGAGACGGTCCAGGCGCTCCGAGGTCACCGCGTCCAACGCCTGGTCGGCCTTCTTCTTGCGCTCATAGGTGGACAGGGAAATGTTGAACAGCTCGACGAAACCCGGCCCGCTGATGCGGAAGGTATCGCGCACCGATTCCACCCAGCGCCAGCTCAGGCCGTGGCGGATTTCCTGCAACCGCTGACGCTCGGTGAGCCTGGCGTGGTCGTGGACCAGCAACCAGAACACCGGGGACGGCGAGTTGCTGCGACTACGATCTTCCGTCTTCATGGCCAACAGGCGATCTCCTCAAATGACGCCGTTACAACCTTCAAATGAAGGCCACGCCATTTCGCCGGTATTGCCCAGTGAAAAGGCGGCGCACACCGAGGCCGAACAGAATATTGCACAGACGAATTGACACCCCTTCGGACCGCCAAGCCAGAGCCACCGAAATATGGCGACCGATTGCCGCAGAGCAATTACCTGAGGCTATCGAATTTGCCAATTTCCATTAGCCCAGGCAATATAGTGTTCATTATGTCGAACACAAAGCTTCACACCCTCTCCACCTCCCGCCTGGTTTCCCGCGAACGCTGTTGGACCGGCGACCTCTAGCGCCCTCCCCGAAGTCTCGACTTCGGTGACGAAGCGCCGAGCGAATCGCCGCTCGCCCTGCGTCACCTCCCCGTTCCGACTTTCCGCCTGGCCACGCGAGCTTTCGCGAGGGCGGCGGCTTGCCCAAGGGAGGGCTCGACCATGCGTTCCTGGATCTATCTGTTCACCGCCATCGGTTTCGAAGTGGTAGGCACCACCTCGATGAAGTTCACCAACACCTTCGCGCCCTTCTATGGCCATCTGCTGATGTACGCCATGATCGGCCTGTCCTACTACTTCCTGTCGCTGGCCATCAAGCGCGTGCCGGTTGGCGTCGCCTACGCCCTGTGGGAAGGCATCGGCATCGTCCTCATCACCCTGGTCAGCGTCGCCTGGCTGGGCGAGCAGTTGGCCCCGGAGAAGGTCCTGGGCCTGGCCGTGATGATCACAGGCATCCTGCTGGTCAAGTCCGGCACCCGCAGCCCGCGCGAGCCGTCCACCACGGAGGCCGTCGCATGCTGAGCCTCGACTGGATTCCGTTCGCCTGGCTGGGCGTGGCGATCGTGCTGGAAGTGATCGCCAACCTGCTGCTGAAGTACTCCGACGGCTTCCGCAAGCGCGCCCTGGGCGTGGCCTCGATCCTCTGCGTGCTGGGCGCCTTCTCTGCCCTGGCGCAGGCGGTGAAGGACATCGAACTGTCGGTGGCCTACGCCATCTGGGGCGGCTTCGGCATCCTCGCCACCGTGGCCATGGGCTGGGCCCTGTTCGGCCAGCGCCTGGTGTGGCGCGGCTGGCTCGGGCTGGCGCTGCTGGTGACGGGCATGGGCCTGCTGAAACTGGCCTGATGCAACGAAAAACGGGGCGCCCAAGGGCGCCCCGTTTTTTATCGCGGGCCATGCCCGCGATTCGCGCGCATGGCGCGCTCCTACAAGGGCACGGCGTATGGGCAACCTGTAGGAGCGAGCTTGCTCGCGAACCAGCCCCGCTGCGGAGCCGTTCGCGAGCAGGCTCGCGCCTACGAAGAGCTATCAGCGCTCGGCCACTCTCAGGCGCGTGGCGCCCTGCTCGCTGCGCGCGCGACGGCGGGTCACCAGCAGGCCGGAGCAGACGATCAGCACGCTGAGCAGCGCGGTGGCGGTCACTTCCACGCGGTGGTCCGGGCGCAGCAGCATCAGCACCAGGACGCCGACGATGAACAGGATCACGCCCCAGGTCAGCCAGGGGAACAGCCACATGCGGTACTGCGGCGCCTTGCCCTCGGCGTCCATGCGCTTGCGCATGCGCAGCTGCGAGATGGCGATCACCAGGTACACCAGCAGGGCGATGGCGCCGGAGCTGGCCATGAGGAAGCCGAACACCTGCGCGGGCACCAGGTAGTTGGCGATCACCGTGGCGAAGGCCGCGGCGGTCGACAGCAGCACCGCCACCACCGGGGTACCGGCGCGGCTGGTCACCCGCGCGATGGCCGGCGCGTCGCCACGGCTGCTCAGCGAGAAGAGCATGCGCGAGGCGGTGTACAGCGAGGAGTTCAGGCAGCTGGTCACCGAGGTCAGCACCACCACGTCGATCAGCGCCTTGGCGTTGGGCACGCCGAGCACTTCCAGCACGGTCACGTAGGAACCGTCGGCGGCGAGGCGCGAATCGGTCCAGGGCACCAGGGCGACGACGATGAAGATCGACAGGATGTAGAACAGGGTGATCCGCCAGATCACCGAGTTGGTGGCCTTGGAGATCTGCTTCTCGGCGGCGTCCGATTCGGCGGCGGCGATGGTCACCACTTCCGCGCCGAGGAACGAGAACATGGTGATCAGCATGGCGCTGAGCACCGCGCCGAAGCCGTTGGGCATGAAGCCGCCGTTGTCCCACAGGCGCGATACGCCGCTGACCCCGGTGCTGGGCAGCAAGCCGAGGATGGCGCAGGCGCCGAGGATGATGAAGCCGACGATGGCGATCACCTTGACCAGCGCCAGCCAGAACTCGAACTCACCGTAGTTCTTCACGCTGAACAGGTTGGTCACGGTCAGCAGCAGGGTGATGGCCAGGGACAGCACCCAGATGTCCAGCTGCGGCACCCAGCTGTTGATGATGGTGGCGGCGATGTTCGCCTCGATCGGGATCACCAGGACCCAGAACCACCAGTACAGCCAGCCGATGGTGTAGCCGGCCCATTTGCCGATGGCGCGGTCGGCGTAGGTGGAGAAGGAGCCGGTGTCGGGCGACGCCACGGCCATCTCGGCCAGCATGCGCATGACGATCACCACCAGCGAACCGGCCAGCAGGTACGCGAGGATGGCCGCCGGGCCCGCCTCGGCGATGGCGCGGCCGGAACCGACGAACAGGCCGGCGCCGATCACGCCGGCGATGGACAGCATGGTTACATGCCGCGATTTCAACCCATGGCTCAGGTTGTTCTTGTTGAGCTGTTGCATGGTCTCACCTTGTAAAGCAGCGTCCCTGCGGCGGAAATGGCCCGACCCACCCGTGCGTGGGCACGGGCGGGTACGGGGTCCGTCATTGTTTTCTTCAGCGCGTCCCCTTCAGGGAAAGGGGACGCGGGCACGCGGAGGTACGTCAGGCCAGTTCGTCGAAGCACTCGCCGATGATGCCCAGGCCGCGCTGCAGGTCGGCGTCGCTGACGGTCAGCGGCACGAGGATGCGCAGGACGTTGTAGTAGGTACCGCAGGACAGCAGCACCAGGCCCTTGTCGCGGGCCTTGGCGACGATCTTCGCGGTCAGCTCGGCGGCCGGGGTCTGGCCGTCGGCCTGGAACAGCTCCACCGCGACCATGGCGCCGAGGATGCGCACGTCGCCCACGCAGGCGTGACGCTCGCCGATCTGGCGCAGGCCGGCGCCGAGGATCTCGCCCACGGCCTGGGCGCGCTGCAGCAGGTTCTCTTCCTCGAAGGCCTCGATCACCGCCAGGGCGGCGGCGCAGGAGATCGGGTTGCCGGCGTAGGTGCCGCCCAGGCCGCCCGGGGCCACCGCGTCCATCAGTTCGGCCTTGCCGGCCACACCGGCCAGCGGGAAGCCGCCGGCGATGGATTTGGCGAAGGTGGTCAGATCGGCGGCGACGCCCATCTGCTCCATGGCGAAGAAGGTGCCGGTGCGCCCGGCACCGGTCTGCACTTCATCGGCGATCAGCACGATGCCGTGCTCGTCGCACAGGGCGCGCAGGCGCTGCATGAAGTCCTTCGGCGCCGGGTTGAAGCCACCCTCGCCCTGCACCGGCTCGAGGATGATCGCGGCGATGTCGCGCGGCTGCGCGTCGTTCTTGAAGATGCGCTCGATGCTGGCGATGGCGTCGTCCACCGACACACCGTGCAGCGCGTTCGGGTACTGCGCGCGGAACACGCCGCCGGGCATCAGGCCCAGGCCCGCGGAGTACGGCACTACCTTGCCGGTCAGGGCCAGGGTGTAGTGGGTGCGGCCGTGGTAGGCGCCGGTGAAGGCGATCACGCCGCTGCGGCCGGTGGCGGCGCGGGCGATCTTGATGGCGTTCTCCACGGCTTCGGCGCCGGTGGTCACCAGCAGGGTCTTCTTCTCGAAGTCGCCGGGGATCATCTTGTTGATCTTCTCGGCCAGGGCCACGTAGCCCTCGTAGCCGAACACGTGGAAGCAGGTGTGGGTCAGCTTGACCATCTGCGCTTGCACGGCGGCCATCACCTTCGGGTGCAGGTGGCCGGTGTTGAGCACGGCGATGCCGCCAGCGAAGTCCAGGTATTCGCGGCCTTCCACGTCCCAGATGGTGGCGTTCTCGGCGCGCTCGGCGTAGATCTGGTGGATCTGGCCGACGCCGCGCGGGATGGCGGCCATGCGCCGTTCTTGCAGGCTCTGGTTGCTGTTCATAGCTGTCTCCAGGTCAGGAATGGGGGTGGCCGCGGCTTACACGCCGATGCACAGGTATTTGATTTCCAGGTAGTCCTCGATGCCGTACTTGGAGCCTTCGCGGCCCAGGCCCGAGGCCTTGATGCCGCCGAACGGCGCGACTTCGTTGGAAATGATCCCGGTGTTGATACCGACGATGCCGTACTCCAGCGCTTCGCCGACGCGGAACACGCGGCCCAGGTCGCGGGCGTAGAAGTAGGCGGCGAGGCCGAACTCGGTGTCGTTGGACATGGCGATCACGTCGGCCTCGTCCTTGAAGCGGAACAGCGGCGCCAGCGGGCCGAAGGTCTCTTCCTTGGCCACGGCGGCGTTGTTCGGCACGTCGACCAGGATGGTCGGCTCGAAGAAGGTGCCGCCCAGGGCGTGCGGCTTGCCGCCGGCGACGACCTTGGCGCCCTTGCCCACGGCGTCGGCAATGTGCTCCTCGACCTTGGCCACGGCCTTGGCGTCGATCAGCGGGCCGGTGGTCACGCCGTTTTCCAGGCCGTTGCCGATGCTCAGGCGGGCGACCGCCGCCTTCAGCTTCTCGACGAAGGCGTCGTACACGCCATCCTGGATGTACAGGCGGTTGGCGCAGACGCAGGTCTGGCCATTGTTGCGGTACTTGGAGACCAGCGCGCCGTCCACGGCGGCGTCCAGGTCGGCGTCGTCGAAGACGATGAAGGGTGCGTTGCCGCCCAGCTCCAGCGAGACCTTCTTGATGTCCTTGGCGCATTCGGCCATCAGCTGGCGACCGATTTCGGTCGAGCCGGTGAAGGTCAGCTTGCGCACGATCGGGTTGCCGGTCAGCTCGCCGCCGACTTCGCCGGCGCTGCCGGTAACCACGCTGAACACGCCTTTCGGGATGCCGGCGCGCTCGGCCAGCTCGGCCAGGGCCAGGGCGGAGTACGGGGTCTGCGAGGCGGGTTTGAGGACCATGGTGCAGCCGGCGGCCAGGGCCGGGCCGGCCTTGCGGGTGATCATCGCCGAGGGGAAGTTCCACGGGGTGATGGCCGCGGTGACGCCGATGGGCTGCTTGATCACCATCAGGCGCTTGTCCGGCTGGTGGCCGGGGATCATGTCGCCGTAGACGCGCTTGGCTTCTTCGGCGAACCACTCGAGGAAGGACGCGGCGTAGGCGATTTCGCCCTTGGCCTCGGCCAGCGGCTTGCCCTGTTCGATGGTCATCAGGCGAGCCAGGTCGTCCTGGTTCTCGATCATCAGCTCGAACCAGCGGCGCAGGCGGTTGGCACGGTCCTTGGCGGTCAGCGCGCGCCAGGCCGGCAGGGCGCGGTCGGCGGCTTCGATGGCGCGGCGGGTCTCGGCGGCGCCCATCTTCGGCACGCTGCCGATGATCTCGTTGGTGGCCGGGTTGTTGACCTTCAGGGTCTGGCCGCTGTCGGCGTCCACCCAGGAGCCGTCGATGTAGGCCTGCTGGCGGAACAGGCTGGAGTCTTTGAGTTGCACGCGTTCTTCCTCGTTATAGGTGTCGGGCGGCTCAGCCGGCGGCCCGCAGGTTGCTGTCCAGGGTGGTGTCCGGGGTGGCGGCCGTGACGAAGTTGCCGCCCTGCGCCGCGACCTGCTCGCGGACCCTCTCGACGATGTAGGCGCCGATCGGGATGGCCGAGGTGGCGGCCGGCGACGGCGCGTTGCAGACGTTCACGCTGCGCTTGGTGTTGACGAAGAGGAAGTCGTCGATCAGCTTGCCGTCGCGCGACACCGCCTGGGCGCGCACGCCGGCCGGGTAGTCGGTGAGGTCGGCCTTGACGATGCTCGGGCAGTACTTCTGCACTTCCTTCAGGTAGCCACCCTTGAACAGCGAGTTCTTCATCTCGATCAGGCCCGGGCGCAGGTTCTTCGCCAGTACCTTGAGGATGCCCGGCGAAGTCAGGGTCTCGAACATGTCGGAAACGCTGATGTCGCGCTTGCGGTAGCCCTCGCGCTTCATCGCCAGCACGGCGTTGGGGCCGACGGTGACGGTACCGTCGATCATCCGCGTCAGGTGCACGCCGAGGAACGGCATCGACGGGTCGGGGATCGGGTAGATCAGGTGGTTGACGATCTGGTTGTGCTGCTTGGGCAGCAGGTAGTACTCGCCACGGAACGGGCAGATGATGAACTGCGGCTCCAGGCCCAGCATGCGCACCACGCGGTCGGCCATCAGGCCCGAGCAGGTCACCAGGTAGCGGCCGCGGAACTCGTTGTCGGTGGTGCGCACTATGACTTCCTCGGCGCGCTCGTCGAGGCCGGTCACTTCGGCGTTGTAGCGGATCTCGCCACCGGCGGCCTGGAACTCGCGGCCCATGGCGGCGGTGACTTCGGCGTAGCTGACGATGCCGCTGGAAGGCACGAAGATGCCACCCATGCCGACGATGTTCGGCTCACGCTCGCGCAGCTCGCCGGCGGACAGCCAGTGGCGCTCCAGGCCGTTGGCCGCGGTGCGCTCCCAGAGCGCGCCCATGCGCTGCATCTCCAGCTCGTTGGTGGCCACCAGCAGCTTGCCGCACTCATCGTAGCGGATGCCGTGCTTGTCGCAGAAGGCCTTGGTGGCCTTGTTGCCGGCCAGGCAGAACTTCGCCTTGAGGCTGCCCGGGGTGTAGTACACGCCGGCGTGGATCACGCCGCTGTTGTGCCCGGTCTGGTGACGGGCCGGGCCGGATTCCTTCTCCAGCAGGAGAATCTTCGCGTCCGGGTAGACCTGGGTCAGTTGCATCGCGGTGGACATGCCGACGATGCCGCCGCCGATGATGATGAAATCGTACACAGCCAATTACCTCGCGCACTGGCTCAGCTGAAAAACCCCACAGGAGCGAGCCGGCCGGCGAAGACCGTGCGCGGACCTTCGCGAGCCAGCTCGCTCCCGGGGGAAGGGTGACGCTGGGGGAATTACTGGCCGCGCTGGTACAGCGGCTTCTGGTAGGCGATGTAGCCGCGCTGGCGCATCAGTTCGCGGCGCAGGCCTTCGTGCGGCACGAAGCGGTCGCGGCCGTGCAGCCAGAACAGGTTGTTGATCAGCAGGAAGCAGCCCTGCGGCACCGGTACGGAAATCTTCCCGGGGCTGGTTTCCAGGGAGTCGGACAGGCTGTTCAGCCAGATGCCTTCCTCGTAGTCCTTCGGCTGCACGAACTGGTCGATGTAGCGCATGGTCGGGCGGCCTTCGGCGTCGGTGTCGAACACCGCGTGGAACACGTCCTCGCTGACCTTCTTGCTCGGCGGCGCGGTCCAGCGCATTTCGCGGCGCGCCAGCGGGTGGCGGAAGAACTCGTCCAGCTCGCTCCAGTCGTCCAGGTGCAGCAGCAGGGAGTCGCCGCCCTCCATGTTCTTCTCTTCGATCTTCATCATCAGCACGTAGTCGGTGATCTGATTCACGAAGGTGCCGTCGTTGTGCAGCTCCATCACGCGGTGCGGCTGGCGCAGGTAGCTGTCGGAGTTGTCGCTGTTGACCACGGCGAAGCGGGCGTAGAACTGGCCGCTCATGGCGTCGTAGTTGGAACGGCCGATCAGGTGCGCGACGGCGGTGGAGAACTTCACCATGTCCTCGGCCTGGGCCACGTCATCCAGGCCCTCGGGCTTGACCAGCAGGCCGCCGGTGCCACGGTCGAGGATGGTGTTCAGCAGCACCGGGCGCAGGGTGCCTTCGCACAGCTCGTCGAGGATCTGGGCGACGCGGAAGCGCAGGAACGACTTGTACTCCAGGGCCTGTACCGGCCACTGCGCCACGGCTTCGACGAAGGCCGCCACGGTTTCGCGGGCGACGGTCAGCTCGAGCAGGCGCGGCGACTGCGCCGACGGCGCTACCGAGTAGCCGCGGGTCTCCAGCGGCAGGGGCATGACGAGGTCCTGGATGGAGGTGAAGGCGTTCATGGCGGTGTCCTGGCAATGATGGGGTGGCGCCGTCCGGCAATGACCTGGATCAGGCGGGCAGGAGAAAAATATCGCCACAAACTAAAAATGTCTACATTTTTATTGTTCGACGACAAAGCAATGCCTTGTCTATTGTTTTTCGTCCATCCGACATTTGGGTATGATCCAGCGCAAATGCCCACAGGAGCTGGATTTGGAAGCGATCGTCCCCCGTCAGAACTCGGCCGTCAGCGGTTATGAGCGGCTCAAGAAGGACATCATCCGCGGCGTCTTCAAACCGGGCGAAAAGCTGCTGATGAGCACCCTGAAGGAGCGCTACGACCTGGGCGTCGGCCCGCTGCGCGAGGCCCTGTCGCAACTGGTGGCGGAACACCTGGTGGTGGCTATCAGCCAGAAGGGCTACCGGGTGGCGCCCATGTCGCTGGAAGAGATGCGCGACATCTACGACGCCCGCGCCAACCTCGAAGCGATGATCGTCGGCCTGGCCATCCAGCGCGGCGACGACGCCTGGGAGGCGCAGGTGCTGGCGCATTCGCATACCCTGGCCAAGGTGGTCGAGGTGAAGACCCGCGAGCAGCGCCTGGACGTCTGGGACGAACGGCACAAGGCCTTCCACAGCGCCATCGCCCAGGGCTGCGGCTCGAAGCACCTGCTACAGGCGCGCACCTATCTGTTCGACCAGGCCGAGCGCTACCGCCACCTGTGGCTGACGCAGACGGTGTTCTCCGAGCAGGCCCTGGAACTCAAGCGCCAGGAGCACGCCGCGCTGGTCGAGGCGATCCTCGCCCGCGACGCCGCGCGCGCCAGCGAGATGATGCGCACGCACCTGATGACCCCGGTGCCGATCATCGCGCAGATCATGCAGAACGGCGGCCTCGGCGAGGGCCGCTGAAGGCTCACGCCTGCGGGCAGCTCAGGCGCCCCCGGGCGAGTTCGCCGAGCAGGTTGTGCATGACTTCCGCCGCCAGGTTCAGGCGCTGCGCGTCGGCGCCCATCAGCCGCGCCAGCACCGCGTCGTCGACGAAGGCCATCGAAGTACGGATGTTGTGCGAGGCCAGCTCCAGGTTGTAGACCAGGCTGTGCAGGGTGCGGTTGAGCTGCTGTTCGGCGCTGTTCATCGCGACGTCTCCCGAAAGGTGGCGGATGCAGTTATGGCATTGCGCCAGCAACCTGTGCAGACCCAATTGGCATTATCCCTTTCGCCAGCGCCGGGCGTCGCCCCGGCCGCCCCGCGCGCGCCACGGCGGTAGACTGGAGCGACGCCCCGCCGAGGGCGCGCCCGTCCGGGCCGGCAACGACGCGTGAACTGCGGCTGCCGGCACGCGCCCGTCCCAGGCCGGCGCCCTGCCCCGCCGTCCGCCGCGCCCATGGAGAGCCGGCACTCCCCGATTCCCGGAGCGTCACCCGCCGCTCCCAGCGGAGGAGCCGTCATGGACGAAGCCAAACTCAACGCATTCATGGGCCGCCTGGTCGCCGACATGGGCGGCGCGGCGCTGCTCGCCAACGTCATCCTCGGCGACGAACTGGGCCTGTACCGGGCCATGGCCGACGGCCAGCCGGTCAGCCCGGAAACCCTCGCCGAACGTACCGGCTGCAACCCGCGCCTGCTGCGCGAATGGCTCAGCGCGCAGGCCGCCGCCGGCTATCTGGAGCACACCGGCGGCAGCTTCCGCCTGCCCGAGGAACAGGCCCTGGCGCTGGCCATCGAGGACTCGCCGGTGTACGTGGCCGGCGGCGCTAGCGTGCTGGCCTCGCTGTACCAGGACAAGGACAAGCTCATCGCCGCCATGCGCGGCGACGGCGCCCTGCCCTGGGGCGACCACCACCCCTGCCTGTTCCGTGGCACCGAGCGCTTCTTCCGCCCCGGCTACCGCGCGCATCTGGTAGAGGAGTGGCTGCCGGCCCTGCACGGCGTGGTCGCCAAGCTGCAAAGCGGCGCACGGGTGGCCGACATCGGCTGCGGTCACGGCGCCTCCACCATCATCATGGCCAAGGCCTTCCCGGCCTCGCGCTTCGCCGGTTTCGACTACCACGCGCCCTCGGTGGAAACCGCCGCGCAGCGCGCCAGCGAAGCCGGCGTCGAGGAGCGCGCGCGGTTCGCCACAGCCAGCGCCAAGGACTACCCGGGCGAGTACGAGCTGATCTGCTTCTTCGACTGCCTGCACGACATGGGCGACCCGGTAGGCGCCGCCCGCCACGCCCTGCAGCGCCTGGCGCCGGACGGCACGGTGCTGCTGGTGGAGCCCTACGCCGGCGACAGCCTGGACGACAACCTGACCCCGGTGGGCCGGCTGTTCTATGCCGCCTCGACCTTCATCTGCACGCCCAACTCGCTGTCCCAGGAAGTCGGCCTCGGCCTCGGCGCCCAGGCCGGCGAAGCGCGCCTGCGCGCGGTGTTCGAGGAAGCCGGCTTCAGCCGCTTCCGCCGCGCGGCGGAAACGCCGTTCAACCTGATCTTGGAGGCGCGTCCATGAGTAGGCGTTATCCGCCGTTCCCGCCGAACACCAGCGTTCCGGCTGGCGGCGGATAACCGCGAACGGTTATTCGCCCTACGCATTGCCCCGCGCGGAAATGGCGGAGGTGGCCATTGCGTAGGGCGCATAACGCCTCAAGCGTTATCCGCCATTCCCCCCGAACACCAACGTTCCGGCTGGCGGCGGATAACCGCGAACGGTTATTCGCCCTACGCATTGTCCCGCGCGGAAATGGCGGAGGTGGCCATTGCGTAGGGCGCATAACGCCTCAAGCGTTATCCGCCGAAGGGTTCAGGCACGGAAATGGCTCGGCGGCTGGCCGCTCCAGCGCTGGAAGGCGTGGCGCAGGCTGGCCGTTTCGCTGAAGCCGAGTTCCTCGGCGATGCGGTAGATCGGCATGTCGCCGCCCTGCAGCAGTTCCTTGGCGCGGGCGAAGCGCAGTTCGTCGAGCAGTTGCTGGTAGCTGGTCTGCTGTTGCTGCAGGTGCCGGCGCAGGCTGCGCGAGGAGCAGTTCAGGCGCCGCGCCAGTTCTTCCAGGCCGGGCGGCGACTGCAGGCGCTCGCCGAGGATGCCGCGCACCTTGTCCAGCCAGGCGCGGCGCGCGGCCAGCTCGATGTTCTGCCGGCGGCACTGTTCGAGCATCTCGCGATGGGTCACCGGGTCGGCCAACGGCAGGCGCCGCTCCAGCCAGGTGGCCGGGAAGCCGATGGCGCTGCGCGCGGCGCCGAAACGCAGCCCGCAGCCGAAGCCCTTGGTGTAGGCCGCCTCGCGCTCGGCGGGGACGCTGTATTCGAACTCGGCGCGGCGCAGGTCCAGCGGCTGGCCCAGCAGGTCGCCGCAGGTGACCTTCAGCGAGCCCAGGCACAGCTCGGTGTTGAACGGCCGCAGCGCCTCGTCCTCGCTATAGCCGGTGGCCACCAGCCAGGCGACGTCGCCCTCGACGCTCAGCGCCAGGTGGAAGTAGGTGCCCAGCAGCACCGGGTAGCTCAGGCCGATGCGCAGCGCCTCGCCCAGGGTCGGCGCGGAGAGCAGCGCGTAACCCAGCAGGCCGTAGGCGGAAATCCGTGTGCGCAGGCCCAGGCGCAGCCCCAGCGCGGGCTCGGCGGCCAGGCGCTGGGCGTTGGCGAACACCTGCTGCTCCTGCCAGGGGCTGACCAGGCGACGCAGGTCGAGCAGGTCGGCGGCGGTGATGCCGCTGCCCTCGAGGATGCTTTCCAGGCCGTGGCCTTCCGCTTCCAGCAGGGAAACGGTCAGCGAAGCCATGTGCAGGGAGTTGAGCCAGGTGTTGCGGGAAAAGCTGGTGCCGGTCATGTCTTGCCCATCGGTGCGGTGCGCCGTGCCCGCGATGTTACCGCCGCGGGCATGGGATTTGGCAAGACGATAGCCGCAACCGTGCTTCGAACCGACTCCTACGGGGATACGCGCGTCAGCCGCGCGAGAGGAAGCGCATGCCCTCTTCCAGACCGCTGAGGGTCAGCGGGAACATCTGTTCCTTCACCAGCTCGCGCACCAGGCCGGTGGAGGCGGTGTAGTTCCAGGTGTCCTTCGGGTACGGGTTGATCCAGATGAGCTTCTTGTACTTCTCCATGAAGCGCTGCATCCACACGTAGCCGGCTTCCTCGTTCCAGTGCTCGACGCTGCCGCCGGCCTGGGTGATCTCGTAGGGCGCCATGGCCGCGTCGCCGACGAACACCACCTTGTAGTCCGGCCCGTACTTGTGCAGCAGGTCGAAGGTGGCGGTGCGTTCGCTGGAGCGGCGCAGGTTGTTCTTCCACACCGACTCGTAGATGAAGTTGTGGAAGTAGAAATATTCGAGATGCTTGAACTCGGTCTTGCAGGCCGAGAACAGTTCCTCGCAGACCTTCACGTGGGCGTCCATCGAACCGCCGATGTCCAGCAGCAGCAGGAGCTTCACGGTGTTGCGGCGTTCCGGGCGCATCTGGATGTTCAGCAGCCCGGCGTCCTTCGCCGTGTGGTCGATGGTGCCGTCGATGTCCAGCTCTTCCGCCGCGCCTTCACGGGCGAACTTGCGCAGGCGGCGCAGGGCGATCTTGATGTTGCGGGTGCCCAGCTCGACCTGGTCGTCGAGGTTCTTGTACTCGCGCTGGTCCCACACCTTGGCGGCCTTGCCCTGGCGCTTGCCGGCGTCGCCGACGCGGATGCCCTCGGGGTTGAAGCCGCCGGAGCCGAACGGGCTGGTGCCGCCGGTGCCGATCCACTTGTTGCCGCCGGCGTGGCGTTCCTTCTGCTCTTCCAGGCGTTTCTTGAACTCCTCGATGAGCTTGTCCAGGCCGCCGAGGGACTGGATCTGCGCGCGTTCCTCGTCGGTCAGCAGGCGCTCGAACTCCTTGCGCAGCCACTCCTCGGGAATCAACGCCTTGAGGTGGTCGTCGAGCTTCTCCAGGCCCTTGAAATAGGCGCCGAAGGCCCGGTCGAACTTGTCGAAATGACGCTCGTCCTTCACCAGGATGGTACGCGACAGGTAGTAGAACTCGTCCATGTCGGCGAACACCACGCGCTGCTGCAGCGCGTTGATCAGGTCGAGCAGCTCGCGCACCGACACCGGCACCTTGGCCGCGCGCATTTCGTTGAACAGGTTGAGCAGCATGGCTGCACCCTCGTTGATTCATTGGTACAGGAGCGACGCTCCTTTGCACTCGGTGCAAGGGCTTGCGAGCTAGAGCCAGGCAAGGCGGAATCAGACGAGGAAGCGGAGTTTACGATTGTAAATGAGCTTTCCGAGTCTGATTCCAACGCAGCATGGCCGACGCGCAGCAGCCCGAAAGTTAACGACTGGCGCGGCGGCTCATGAAGGCCAGGCGCTCGAGCAGTTGCACGTCCTGCTCGTTCTTCACCAGGGCGCCGGCCAGCGGCGGGATGGCCTTGGTCGGATCGCGTTCGCGCAGCACGGCTTCGCCGATGTCGTCGGCCATCAGCAGCTTCAGCCAGTCGACCAGTTCGCTGGTGGAGGGCTTCTTCTTCAGGCCCGGCACCTTGCGCACGTCGAAGAAGATGTCCAGCGCCTCGCTGACCAGCGAGGCCTTGATGCCCGGGTAGTGGACGTCGACGATCTTCTGCAGGGTCTCGCGATCCGGGAAGGCGATGTAGTGGAAGAAGCAGCGGCGCAGGAAGGCGTCCGGCAGTTCCTTCTCGTTGTTCGAGGTGATGATGATGATCGGGCGCTGCTTGGCCTTGATGGTCTCGTTCGTCTCGTAGACGTAGAACTCCATCTTGTCGAGTTCCTGCAGCAGGTCGTTGGGGAACTCGATGTCCGCCTTGTCGATCTCGTCGATCAGCAGGATCACCCGCTCGCCGGCCTCGAAGGCCTCCCAGAGCTTGCCCTTCTTGATGTAGTTGCGCACGTCGTGGACCTTGTCCACGCCCAGCTGCGAGTCGCGCAGGCGGCTCACCGCGTCGTATTCGTAGAGACCCTGGTGGGCCTTGGTGGTGGACTTGATGTGCCAGGTGATCAGCTTGGCGCCGAAGGCTTCAGCCAACTGTTCGGCGAGCATGGTCTTGCCGGTGCCCGGCTCGCCTTTCACCAGCAGCGGGCGCTGCAGGGTGATGGAGGCGTTCACCGCCAGCTTGAGGTCGTCGGTGGCGACGTAGGACTGGGTGCCTTCGAACTTCATCGGGGAATCCTCGAACGGTATACGCCGGGCCTGGGCCCGGGCTGTAGGAACTGGGAGACAGACTGCGACTATACCGCGCAGCTCCGTCGACTGTGAACGCAGGCATGGCATTCAGTCACTGAATGCGCAGCCGCCCATCCATTCGTCGAGCGCTACCGGCACCACGCCACCCTCTCACCGACGCCGACGCGCTGCAGCCGACCTTTCCGCCGGTTTCGCGGCTTTACGCCCGCGACGCCGGGGAATAGGCTGGTGGGTCAGCATCGATCCACAAGGACACTCATCATGAGCCGCATCTTCGCAGACAACGCGCAGTCCATCGGCAACACGCCGCTGGTCCAGATCAATCGTATCGCTCCGCGCGGGGTCACCATCCTGGCCAAGATCGAGGGCCGCAACCCCGGCTACTCGGTGAAGTGCCGCATCGGCGCCAACATGATCTGGGATGCCGAGTCCAGCGGCCGCCTGAAACCCGGCATGACCATCGTCGAACCGACCTCCGGCAACACCGGCATCGGCCTGGCTTTCGTCGCCGCCGCGCGCGGCTACAAGCTGGTGCTGACCATGCCCGCCTCGATGAGCCTGGAACGGCGCAAGGTGCTCAAGGCCCTGGGCGCCGAGCTGGTGCTTACCGAGCCGGCCAAGGGCATGAAGGGCGCCATCGCCAAGGCCGAGGAGCTGCTGGCCGAGAACCCCGGCCAGTACTTCATGCCGGCGCAGTTCGACAACCCGGCCAACCCGGCGATCCACGAGAAGACCACCGGCCCGGAAATCTGGAACGACACCGACGGCGCGGTCGACGTGCTGGTCGCCGGCGTCGGCACCGGCGGCACCATCACCGGCGTGTCGCGCTTCATCAAGAACACCAAGGGCAAGCCGATCCTCTCGGTGGCCGTGGAACCGACCAGCTCGCCGGTGATCAGCCAGACCCTGGCCGGCGCCGAGGTCAAGCCCGCGCCGCACAAGATCCAGGGCATCGGCGCCGGCTTCGTGCCGAAGAACCTCGACCTGGCCATGGTCGACCGCGTCGAGCAGGTCACCGACGACGACGCCCGCGCCATGGCCCTGCGCCTGATGCAGGAAGAAGGCATGCTCTGCGGCATCTCCAGCGGCGCCGCCATGGCCGCCGCCGTGCGCCTGGCGCAGGAGCCGGCGATGCAGGGCAAGACCATCGTCGTGATCATCCCCGACTCGGCCGAGCGCTACCTGTCGAGCATGCTCTTCGAAGGCGTGTTCGCCGACCAGGAAC
>NZ_JARJLT010000334.1 GCF_029335315.1 Pseudomonas citronellolis | reverse complement strand
TCGCGGCCGGCGCTGACTTCGCCGCCCAGCTGTTCGATACGTTGATCGCGATGGCGGCTGCCGTTGACTTGGCCGTTGGTGGTTTGCGCGGCGTTCAGGTTGAGATCGCGGTCGGCGCTCAGGCTCAGGTCGTTGCCCGCCTTGAGCACCCCGCCGATGTTGCTGATATCGCGGCCGGCGCTGATGGATAGGTCGTTGTCCGCCTCGATGCGTGCGGCGCTGTCGGCGAAGCTGGCAGTCCAGCTGCGCGTGCCCTGGGCGCTGTCGATGCGGTTGACGCTGCGCTCGTTGCTCAGGTCGCCGGTCAGCGCGGTGAGGCTGAGGTCGCGGCCCTTGATAACGCCGCCCTGGGCATTGCGGATGCTGTCGGTGGCCAGCAGTTGCAGGTGCCGGTTGGCTTCCAGCAGGCCGCTGTTGCCGATGTTCAGGGCCGTGGCACTGAGGTCGTTACTGGCGCGCAGGGTGCCCTGGTTGCTCAGGGTGCCGCCGCTGATCAGGCTGACGTCCTGGCCCTGGATCAGCGCGCCATTGGGCGCCAGGCGATGGTTCGCCTGGGCCAGGTAGAGCACCGGCACCAGCACATGCTCGCCGTTCACCACCTGGTCCTGCAGCCAGACGATGTCGTGGGTCAGCGCCGCCACCTGCTCGGCGGTCAGGGCTACGCCCAGGGTCAGGTCGAGGCTGTCCTTGTAGGCGATGGCGTTGTCCATCAGGTACTTGAACAGCGCTTCGTCGCTGGCCATGCCATCGATGTAGCGCTGGCCGGTGCGGGCGACCAC
>NZ_JARJLT010000333.1 GCF_029335315.1 Pseudomonas citronellolis | reverse complement strand
GATGCCTTCGATTCCGCAGTTGTCCCCGGCCCCCGCGCAGCGCGGGGCCGGCTTGCTCGACAGACTCCCGCCCCTGGCCGCGCTACTGCTGGCCGGCCTGCTCGCCGGCTGCTCGCCGGCCGACGACAGCGGCGCCGCCGGCACCGCCAGCGCCGCGTTGGACACCGGCAGCCTGCACGACGGCCAGCTCAGCTACCCGGCCGAGGACTTCCACGAACAGGCCCCCGGCAAGCCCGGCGGCACCCTGCGCGCCAGCGCCGCGCTGGACACCTATTCCTTCGACATCCACGCGCTGTCCCACGG
The DNA here is from genome assembly GCF_029335315.1 of Pseudomonas citronellolis. GTDB lineage: Bacteria > Pseudomonadota > Gammaproteobacteria > Pseudomonadales > Pseudomonadaceae > Pseudomonas > Pseudomonas citronellolis_A. The sequence continues at coordinate 10,135 of NZ_JARJLT010000333.1, read as the reverse complement.
CAACGTGCAGTGGCTGGGGCGCATCCTCTACGACTGCCTGGTGTACCAGGACGAACAGGGCAAGGTCTCGCCGTGGCTGGCCAAGTCCTGGGAGATTTCCCCGGACGGCCTGACCTACACCTTCCACCTGCGCGACGACGTCAGCTTCAGCGACGGCACGAAGTTCAACGCCGAAGCGGTGCGGGTGAACCTCGAGCACATGCGCGACCCGGCCACCAAGTCGCCGCTGGCGGCGGCCTACATCGCCCCCTACCTGTCCGGCAAGGTGCTCGACGAGTTCACCTTCCAGGCCACCCTGCGCGAACCCTACTCGCCGTTCCTCGACGTGCTCGCGCAGTCCTGGCTCGGCATGATCTCGCCGAAGCAGATCCTCGAAGCGCCGCAGTCCATCGCCGAGCACCCGGTGGGCTCCGGCCCCTTCGTGCTGGAAAGCTACACCCGCGACCAGGGCGCCAACTTCGTGCGCCGCGCCGGCTACCACTGGGCGCCGCCGGTGCTGCGCCACCAAGGCCCGGCCTACCTGGAACGCCTGGAACTGAGCTTCGTGCCCGAGGCGCTGATCCGCTACAGCTCGCTGGTTTCCGGGCAGTACGACTTCACCCTGGACGCGCCGACGCAGAACGCCCAGGCGATCCGCAAGGACCCGCAGCTGGTGCTGCGCAGCCGCATCCGCAAGGGCAACCCGGTGCGCAGCCTGACCTTCAACGTCGAGCGCTTCCCGTTCGACGACGTGCGCGTGCGCAAGGCCCTGGCCCGCGCCATCGACCGCGAGGGCCTGGCCTGGATCACCGGCTTCGGCGAATACCAGGTGAAGGCCGACTTCCTCGCCGCCAACACGCGCTTCTACGACCCGGCCTGGCGCGACGCCCTGAGCTACGACGTGGCCGCCGCCGGCGCCCTGCTCGACGAGGCCGGCTGGACCGCGCGCGACGCCGAGGGCTACCGCGTGCGCGACGGCAAGCGCCTGGCCGCCACCCTGCTGATGGTCGACAGCCCGGCGCTGCCGGCCAGCGTGGCGGTGGCCATGCAGGCCGACGCGAAGAAGATCGGCATCGAGCTGGGCCTGCGCGTGCTGCCCATGGCCCAGGTCAACGACCTGCGCTACGCCGGCGACTACCAGGCGCTGGTCGGCGGCTACTGGCACACCAACACCCCGGATGGCCTGTACATCCTCTACCACAGCAACTCGATCGCCACGCCGAAGCTGATCGGGCAGAACAGCGCGCGCCTGCGCGACGCCCAGCTCGACGACCTGCTCGCCCGCGCCCGCCGCAGCACCGACGCGGCCGAACAGCAGCGCCTGTACAGCGAGGCCCAGCGCCGCCTCACCGAAGTGGTGCCGGCGGTGCCGGTGTACGAGAGCCAGCTGACCATCGCCTACCGCCGCAACGTCAAGGGCGTGGTGTTCGACAGCTCGCACAACGTGCCCTTCTTCACCAGCGTCTGGCTGGACCGGGAGGCGCAACCATGATCGCCCTGCGTCGCGTGTTCTGGCGTTTCCTCGGCGGCCTGGCGGTGCTCTGGGGCGCCGCCAGCCTGACCTTCCTCGCCCTCAACGTCAGCGGCGGCGACCCGGCCCTGGCGATCCTCGGCGGGCCGGACGCCATGCCCACCGCCGAGGCCATCGCCCAGGTGCGCCGCGACTACGGCCTGGACCAGCCGCTGGCGGTGCAGTACGTCCACTACCTCGGGCGCCTGGCCCAGGGCGATCTCGGCGAGTCGTACCGCCTGCGCATCCCGGTGACCCGCGCCCTCGCCACGCAGATCGGCGCCACCGCCCAGCTGGCCCTGTGGGCGGCGCTGGCGGCGGTGCTGCTGGCGCTGGCCGCGGCGCTGCTCACCGCCAACGGCAAGCGCGCCACGCGCAACCTGGCCAGCGGCGGCGAGTTGCTGCTGTCGTCCATGCCCAGCTTCGTGCTCGGCATCCTCCTGCTGCTGGTGTTTTCCTTCCAGCTGCACTGGCTGCCACCCACCGGCTCGCAGGGCTGGCGCAGCCTGGTGCTGCCGATCCTCACCCTGGCCCTGCCGGTGGCCGCGGTGCTGGCCCAGGTGCTGCGCCAGGAGCTGGAGGAAATCCTCGAACAGCCCTTCATCGCCATGGCCCGCGCGCGCGGCCTGTCGGAAACCGGGGTACGCCTGGGGCACGCCCTGCGTCACGCGCTGACGCCGCTGATCACCCTCTCCGGCTTCGTCTTCGCCGCGTTGCTGGGCGGCGCGGTGATCACCGAGAACCTGTTCGCCCGCCAGGGCATCGGCCGCCTGATGCTCAACGCGGTGAACGACAAGGACGTGCCGGTGGTGCTCGGCATCACCCTGCTGGCGGCGGCGATCTACGTGCTGGTGAACCTCGCCGTGGACCTGCTCAACGCCCTGGTCGACCCCCGGGTGAACGACGCATGAGCATGACCGCGAGCATCGCCCTGGCCCACCTGCGCCAACTGTTCGACGCCGACCAGGCGCCGCTTTCTTCCATCGCCCCGAGCGAGGAGCTTTCGATGATCTTCCCCGACGACCTTCCCACCGCCGCCAGCGCGCCGGCCCACCCCGACGACGCCGAGCTGCTGCAACGCTTCGCGCCGCTGTTCGAACGCATTGCCGCCGGCACCATCCAGCGCGAACAGCAACGCGAGCTGGCCTACGAGCCGGTGGCCTGGCTGCGCGCGGCCGGCTTCGGCGCGCTGCGCATCCCGGCAAGCTACGGCGGCCTGGGCGCCAGCCTGCCGCAGCTGTTCCGGCTGATCCGCCAGCTCGGCGCCGCCGACTCCAACCTGCCGCAGATCTTCCGCGCGCACTTCGGCTTCGTCGAAGGCCGCCTCAACGACGACGACGAAGCCAGCCGCCAGTACTGGTTCCCGCGCATCGTCGGCGGCGAGCTGTTCGGCGCGGCCATGGCCGAGCGCAGCGAAGTCACCGGCAACAGCGTCACCCTCAGCCGCCAGGACGACCACTGGCTGCTCAATGGCGCCAAGTACTACTGCACCGGCACCCTCTACGCCGACTGGATCGCCGTGTCCGCCGAGGACGCCGGCGACCACCTGGCGGTGGCCGTGCCCACCGGCGCGCCGGGCGTCACCCGCGAGGACGACTGGGACGGCTTCGGCCAGCGCCTGACCGGCAGCGGCACCACCCGCTTCGAAGACGTGCGCGTCGAGGAACACCAGCTGCTGCGCCGCTTCAAGGTCGGCGAGGGGCGCAGCGACAGCTACATCACCGCCTTCTACCAGCAGGTGCACCTGGCCACTCTGGCCGGCATCGCCCAGGCCGTGCTGCGCGACGCCGTCGCCTTCGTCCAGGGCCGCACCCGCGCCTTCGGCATCCCCGGCCGCTCCGAGCCGCGCCAGGACCCGCTGGTGCAGCGCGTGGTGGGCCGCCTGGGCAGCCTGGCGTTCTCCACCGAGGCGCTGGTGGAAGCCGTCTCGGCGACCCTGGAGCGCACCTGGCAGGCGCACCGCGCAGGCACCGCCAGCCGCGAGCTGTACGGCGAGGCGGACATCCGCGCTTATCAGGCGCAGCAGATCGTCCTGCCCCAGGTGCTGGAGGCCGCCACCCTGCTGTTCGAAGTGGGCGGCGCCTCGGCCACCGACAGCGGCCGCCGGCTCGACCGCCACTGGCGCAACGCGCGCACCCTGGCCTCGCACAACCCGGCGATCCTGCGCGAGGCCTACCTGGGCGACTACCACCTCAACGACACCCTTCCCAGCGAAGCCTGGAGCGCGCGTTTCGCCGCCGCCAAGGCCGCGCAGCAGCAAGCCCCCAGCACCGAGGAGACCCCGGCATGAGCACCCCGCAGCGGCAGATGAGCATCGGCATGAACATCCTCGGCTTCGGCGCCCACGCCGGCGCCTGGCGCAGCGGCGAGGCGCCGCCCACGGCCTACCTGGACGTCGGCTACTACCAGAACATCGCGCGGATTTCCGAGCGCGGCACCCTCGACACGATCTTCCTCGCCGACGGCCCGGCCCTGGCCGGCGACGTCGGCCGCCAGCCCGCAGGGCGCCTGGAGCCGACCGTGCTGCTCACCGCCGTGGCCCTGGCGACCCAGCGCATCGGCGTGATCGCCACCGCCTCCAGCTCCTACAACGAACCCTTCAACCTGGCCCGGCGCATCGCCTCCCTCGACCACATCAGCGGTGGCCGCGCGGCCTGGAACGTGGTGACCAACGCCGGCGACGCCGCCGCGCAGAACTTCGGCCTGGCCGGCGCGCCGCTGCACGTCGACCGCTACGCCCGCGCCGAGGAGTTCGTCGACGTGACCCTCAAGCTGTGGGACAGCTGGGAAGACGGCGCCATCATCGGCGACGCCGCCTCCGGGCGCTTCGCCGACCCGGCGCGGGTGCACAGCGTCGACCACGTCGGCCGGCACTTCTCGGTGAAAGGCCCGCTCAACGTGCCGCGCTCGCCGCAAGGCCGCCCGGTGCTGGTCCAGGCCGGCTCCTCGGAGGGCGGCAAGGCGCTCGGCTCGCGCTTCGCCGACGCCATCTTCACCACCCAGACCACCCTCGCCGACGGCCAGGCCTTCTACCGCGAGATGAAGCAGCGCGCCCGCCAGTGGGGGCGCAACCCCGAGCACCTGAAGATCATGCCCGGCCTGTCCACGGTGATCGGCAGCACCGAGGCCGAGGCGCTGGAGCGCTTCGAGCGGCTCAATAGCTTCATCGGCGAAAGCGGCCTGCTGCGGCAGATCGCCCAGCGCATCGGCGTCGAGGCCAGCGAGCTGGACCCGGACGCGCCGCTGCCGTGGCAGCGCATCGGCCCGGTCAACGAATTCGAGAAGGGCTCCCACGGTTTCCTCGAGGCCCAGCTGAACCTGGCCCGCGCCGAGAACCTCAGCGTGCGCCAGCTGTCGCGGCGCATCCTGGTCGGCCACCGGCTGCTGGTGGGCACCCCCGAGCAGGTCGCCGCCAGCCTGGAGCAATGGTTCCTCGCCGGCGCCGCCGACGGCTTCAACATCATGCCCGACAGCTTCCCCTCGGGCGTGGAGATCTTCGTCGACGAAGTGGTCCCGCGCCTGCGCAAGCGCGGCCTGTTCCGCCACGAATACCAGGGCAGCACCCTGCGCGAACACCTCGGCCTGCCCTACCCGGCCAGCCAGTACGAACACCCCGCGGCCGCCTCGGCCTGAACCTGCGAGAGACCACCAGCATGAACTATCGCCCACTCGGCAACAGCGACCTGAAGGTCAGCGTCATCGGCCTCGGCAGCATGACCTGGGGCCACCAGAACAGCGAGGCCGACGCCCACGCCCAGCTCGACTACGCGCTCTCGCGCGGGGTCAACCTGGTGGACGCCGCCGAGATGTACCCCACCCCGTCCAGCCCCGACACCTGGGGCGACACCGAGCGCTTCATCGGCACCTGGCTGGCGCGCAGCAAGCGCCGCCAGGACATCGTCCTGACCAGCAAGATCGTCGGCCCGCCGCGCCAGGCCGGGCACATGCAGCACATCCGCGGCGGCGCCACGCGCTTCGACCTGGCCACCCTGCGCAGCGCCCTGGACGGCAGCCTCGACCGCCTGCAGACCGACTACCTGGACCTCTACCAGCTGCACTGGCCCAGCCGCAGCAGCAACTTCTTCGGCACCCGCGACTACCCCTGGGTGGACGACGAGGAAAGCGACGACATCGGCGAGACCCTGAGCGCCCTGGCCGAGCTGGTGAAGTCCGGGCGGGTGCGCCACATCGGCATCTCCAACGAAACGCCGTGGGGCGTGGCCGAGTTCCTCAAGCAGTCCGAGCGCCTGGGCCTGCCGCGCATCCTCAGCGTGCAGAACCCCTACAGCCTGCTCAACCGCCAGTACGAGGCGGGCCTGGCGGAGTTCAGCCACCGCGAACGCGTCGGCCTGCTGGCCTACTCGCCGCTGGCCTTCGGCGTGCTCAGCGGCAAGTACCTGGACGGCGCCCAGCCGGCCGGCGCGCGCCTGAGCGCCGGCTCCGCCTACGGCCGCTTCGCTCGCTACGGCAGCGCCGAGGCGCAACAGGCCACCCGCGCCTACGTCGAACTGGCCCGTGAGCACGGCCTGGCGCCGACGCAGCTGGCCCTGGCCTTCGTCGTCGGCAAGCCGTTCGTGGCCAGCGCGCTGAACGGCGCCACCAGCCTCGAACAGCTGGCGCAGAACCTCGACGCCGCCGAGCTGCGCCTGGCGCCGGAAGTGCTCGCGGCGATCGACGCCATCCACGCGCGCCTGCCGAACCCGGCGCCCTGAAGGAGGACCGGCGCATGGCCACCCTGCCCACCGAGTTGCCCCGCCTGCTGGCCGCGTCACGCCGCCGCCAGCTCCCCGACGCGCTGCGCGCGGCGCTGGCCCGCCCCGGCCTGCTGCTGGCCGGCGTGTTCCTGGCGCTGCTGGCGCTGGCCAGCCTGGCGCCGAGCTGGCTGGTCGCCATCGACCCGCTGCAGGCCAGCGCCCGCCACGCCTTCCAGGCGCCGAGCGCGGCGCACTGGCTGGGCACCGACGAGAACGGCCGCGACGTGCTCGCGCGCCTGGTGCACGGCGCCCGGCCGTCGCTGCTGATGGGCGTGGCGGCCACCGCCATCGGCCTGCTCGGCGGCATCGCCGTGGGCCTGCTGGCCGGCCTCGGGCCGCGCTGGCTGGACGCCGCCAGCATGCGCAGCGTCGACGTCCTGCTGGCCTTCCCGGAGCTGCTGCTGGCCCTGGTGATCATCACCTTCTGGGGCCAGGGCCTGGCCAACGCCATCCTCGCCGTGGGCATCGCCGGCATCCCGCGCTACGCCCGCCTGGTGCGCGCCCAGGCGCGGGTGCTGCGCGGCGCGGCCTACGTCGAGGCGGCGGTCACCCTGGGGCTGTCGCGGCCGCTGGTGATCTGGCGCCACCTGCTGCCCAACGCCATCCGCCCGGTGCTGATCCTCGCCGCCCTCGGCGTGGGCGCCAACATCGCCGCCGGCGCCTCGCTGAGCTTCCTCGGTTTCGGCGCGCCGCCGCCAGCGCCCGAGTGGGGCGCGATGCTCTCGGTCGGCCGCAACTTCCTTTCCAACGCCTGGTGGCTGGTCGCCGCGCCGGGCACGGCGGTGACCCTCACCGTGGTCGCCGTGACCGTGCTCGGCCGCGCCCTGCTGCGCTACAGCGAGGGCAAACGCCCATGACTACCCTGATCAACCCGTTCCGCCCGCTGCTCGAAGTGGCCGACCTCGACGTCGCCTTCGGCCGCGCCCAGCCGGTGCTGCAGCGCGTCTCCTTCAGCCTGTTCCCCGGCGAATGCCTGGCCCTGGTCGGCGAGTCCGGCTCGGGCAAGAGCGTCACCTCGCGCACCCTCGCCGGCCTCACCGGCGCCGGCGCGCACATCCGCGCGCGGCGCCTGGCCTTCGACGGCCAGGACCTGCTGAACCTCAGCGGCCGCCAGTGGCGCGCGCTGCGCGGCTCGCGCATCGGCTTCGTCATGCAGGACGCCCTGGGCTCCCTCGACCCGCTGCGCCCGGTGGGCCGCGAGATCGACGAGCCGCTGCGCCTGCACACCGAGCTGGACCGCGAGCAGCGTCAGCGGAAAGTCCTCGACCTGCTGCGCGCGGTGGGCGTGCCGGAAGCCGAGCTGCGCGCCCGGCAGTACCCGCACCAGCTCTCCGGCGGCCTGCGCCAGCGCGCGCTGATCGCCTCGGCGATCGCCTGCGACCCCGACCTGCTGATCGCCGACGAACCGACCACCGCGCTCGACGCCACCGTCCAGGCGCAGGTTCTCGACCTGCTGCAAAGCCTGCGCCAGCGCGACCGCGCCATGCTGGTGGTGAGCCACGACCTGGCGGTGGTGGCGCGCCTGGCGCACCGCGTGGCGGTGATGCAGCACGGCGTGATCGTCGAAGAAGGCCCGGTCGACCAGGTGCTGGAAGACCCGCGCCACCCCTACACCCGCTCGCTGCTGCGCGCCGCCTCGGCGGTGCACATCAGCCACGCGCCGACCGCGCTGCCCAGCGAAACCCCGAGCAGCCTCGGCGGCGAGCCGGTGGTGCTGGAGGCGCGCCAGCTGGCCAAGAGCTTCGCCGGCCCGGACGGCGCGCCGCACCAGGCGGTGGCCGGGGCGTCCTTCACCCTGCGCGGCGGCGAGACCCTGGGCATCGTGGGCGAATCCGGCTCGGGCAAGACCACCCTCACCCGCATGCTCCTCGGCCTGGAGCGCCCCGACAGCGGCGAGGTGTACCTGCGCGGGCAGGCCTGGAGCGCCCTCGACGCCCTGTCCCAGCGCCGCGAACGGCGCCGCGTGCAGGTGGTGTTCCAGGACCCGCTGGCCTCCTTCGACCCGCGCTACACCGTGGCCCGCGTCCTCGACGAAGCCCTGGCCCAGGTCGGCGGCGGCCGCGCCGAGCGCCAGCAGCGCGCCCGCGAACTGCTGGAGCTGGTGCGCCTGCCGGTGGGCGTGCTCGGGCGGCGGCCGATCGAGCTGTCCGGCGGCCAGCGGCAGCGCATCGCCATCGCCCGCGCCCTGGCCGCGCAGCCGGAAATCCTGGTGTGCGACGAGCCGGTGTCAGCCCTCGACGTCTCGGTGCAGGCGCAGATCCTCGACCTGCTCGCCGACCTCAAGCGCCGCCTGGGCCTGGCCTGCCTGTTCATCTCCCACGACCTGGGCGTGGTGCGCCACGTCAGCGACCGGGTGCTGGTGATGAAGGACGGCCACATCGTCGAGAGCGGCCCGGTGCGCGAGGTCTTCGCCCGCCCGCAGCACGCCTACACCCGCGCCCTGTTGGGCGCCATCCCCCACCTGCCGCAACCCCGGGAGCGTCGCATCCGTGTCGAAGCCATTGCTCGTTAACCTGTTCGAGATGAACTGCGTCAGCCACATCGTCCACGGCCTCTGGGCCCACCCGGAGAACCAGCGGCACCGCTTCAACGACATCGACTACTGGACGGAGCTTGCGCAGTTGCTGGAGCACGGCTGCTTCGACGGCGTGTTCCTGGCCGACGTGGTGGGCGTCTACGACCGCTTCCGCGACGGCCCCGAGACCGCCCTGCGCGAAGCCGTGCAGGTGCCCAGCAACGACCCGCTGCTGGTCATCCCGGCGATGGCCGCGGTGACCCGCAACCTCGGCTTCGGCGCCACCTTCTCCACCACCTACGAGCCGCCCTTCGCCTTCGCCCGGCGCATGAGCACCCTCGACCACCTGACCCGCGGCCGGGTCGGCTGGAACATCGTCACCTCCTACCTGCCCAACGCCGCGCGCAACTTCGGCCTGGACGGCGAGGTGCCCCACGACCACCGCTACGAGATCGCCGACGAATACCTCGACGTGCTCTACAAGCTCTGGGAAGGCTCCTGGGACGACGACGCGGTGCGGGTCGACCGCGACCAACGCATCTACACCGACCCGGCCAAGGTGCGCTACATCGACCACGTCGGCGAGCACTTCAAGGTCGCCGGGCCGCACCTCTGCCAGCCGTCGCGGCAGCGCACCCCGGTGCTGTTCCAGGCCACCGGCTCGCCGGCCGGCACCGAGTTCGCCGGGCGCCACGCCGAGGTGGTGTTCACCGGCGGCCCGACCCCGGCGGCGGTGCGCCGCAACATCGAACACATGCGCGCGCGGGCGCGGGCCCACGGCCGCGACCCGGCGGGGCTGAAGTTCATCGTCCAGGCCGCCGTCATCGTCGGCCGCAACGACCTCGAGGTGCAGGCCAAGCTGGAAGACTACCGGCGCCTGCAGAGCCTCGACGGCGCCCTCGCGCACATGCAGTCGGGCGTCGACCTGGGCGCCTTCGCGGCGCACACGCCGCTGGCCGAACTGCCCGCCGGCGGGCCCTGGGCGGCGCTGCTGGCGAACGACCCGCAGGCCACCGTCGGCCAGTTGGTGAAGCGCCTGGGCGGCTTCGACGAAGGCCGTTTCTTCGTCGCCGGCACGCCCAGGGTGGTGGCCGACGAGATCGAGAAATGGCTCGACGAGGACGGCATCGACGGCATCAACCTGCGCCAGTTCCTCACCCCGCACACCGCCCGCGACTTCATCGAACTGGTGGTGCCCGAACTGCGCCGTCGCGGACGTTTCCGCGAGGCCTACAACGACGGCGAGACCCTGCGCGAGCGCCTGTTCGGCGCCGGCCGCGCGCGCCTGCCCGACGACCACTACGGCGCCCGTTACCGCGACCCGGCCGCCCTGCGCCAGGCCGCCGCGCCACTGCGCTTCGCCAGCGCCTGACCCAC
>NZ_JARJLT010000332.1 GCF_029335315.1 Pseudomonas citronellolis | reverse complement strand
CCGGTAACACCTCTCTCGCCGCACCCTCCTGTTCCCCCCTATCCAAGGTCGGGCCGGCCCCCGCTTGGCCACATATCACCGCGCCGTGGCCGGATCGGACCTATCTGTTGTCCGACAATCCTTCCAACAATTACATCAACCAATGACACGATCCGTGTCAGGCCCTCCGTCCCGCCGGTGCCGCTGCCCGCCGAACCGCCGCCGGGGCTCGTCGAACAACAACAAGGAGTCGCCCATGAACGCCCAGACCGAACCGCTCCGCGCCCACTTCCCCGTCCGGCGCATGGATTTCAGCTTCACCGAGACGCCGAAGTACTGGTGGGACGGCCAACCCTTCATGTCGCACTTCATGAACAACCTCTCGTCGTTGTTCCCCTACGGCGAGAAGTTCTTCGTCGACAGCGTGCGCGCCGTGCGCGACCGTATCCAGGACCCGCAGCTGCAGAAGGACGTGTCCGCGTTCATCGGCCAGGAAGCCATGCACTCCAAGGAGCACGCGGCCTACAACGAGTACGCCGAGGAGCACGGGGTGGACCTGGAGCGCCTGGAGCTGCGCATCAAGCACCTGCTGGGTGCCATCAGCAAGGTCACCACCAAGAAGCACGACCTCGCCATCACCTGCGCCCTGGAGCACTTCACCGCGACCATGGCCGAGCGCCTGCTGCGCCGCGAGGACCTGAGCACGCAGATGCGCTCGCCGAAGCTGTACAAGCTATGGATGTGGCACGCCATCGAGGAGAACGAGCACAAGGCGGTCGCCTATGACGTCTACCAGCAGGTCTACGGCGGTTACTTCACCCGCACCGCGGTGATGCTGCTGACCACCGTGGTGTTCCTCGGGGTCATCGCCGGCTTCCAGGTCCACCTGCTGCGCCGCGACCGCCAGCTGTTCAACTGGCGCAGCTGGAAGCACGGCCTGGTCACCCTGTTCGGCCTGCGCAATGGCTACTTCACCCAGCTCGTGCTGCCCTGGCTGGACTATTTCCGCCCCGGCTTCCACCCCTTCGACCACGACACCAAGGCGCTGGAAAAGTACTGGAAGGACAAGCTCGACTTCGCTGGCTGAACCCCGCGTCAATCCGCCCCACCCCCGCAGAAGCCAGGCCCCGCCTGGCTTTTTCATTTGGGAAATTCGCGCTGCGGCATCCAGTCACTACACTGACCTAGGAATTTGTAGCCTTATGCCAGCCCCGCGCTAGACGCTTTCCTACGAATTACCCAGATGGAGCCGCCGATGTCTTCGGAAGATCACTCATTCTGGACGACACCCCTGGCCCGCGAGATCGCTGTGATCCTGGTGATCAAGCTGGCCCTGCTCATGGCCATCAAGGCCATCTGGTTCGATCACCCGACCATACCCGTCGACGCCGAGCGACAGGTCAGCGCACACCTGTTGGGCACCCCCGCGCCCATATCCACCTCCTCCCCCGCCAAGGAGTCCCCGTGATGATTTCCGAAGCCGTAGTCGACCTGTCACGCCTGCAGTTCGCCATGACGGCGATGTACCACTTCCTGTTCGTCCCGCTGACCCTGGGCCTGGCCTTCCTGCTGGCGATCATGGAGTCGGTGTACGTGATGACCGGCAAGCAGGTGTACAAGGACATGACCCAGTTCTGGGGCAAGCTGTTCGGCATCAACTTCGCCCTCGGGGTCACCACCGGGCTGACCATGGAGTTCCAGTTCGGTACCAACTGGGCCTACTACTCCCACTACGTCGGCGACATCTTCGGCGCGCCCCTGGCCATCGAAGGGCTGATGGCGTTCTTCCTCGAATCCACCTTCATCGGCCTGTTCTTCTTCGGCTGGGAGCGCCTGTCGAAGGTCCAGCACCTGTGCGTGACCTGGCTGGTGGCGCTGGGCTCGAACCTCTCGGCGCTGTGGATCCTGATCGCCAACGGCTGGATGCAGAACCCGGTAGGCGCGGAGTTCAACTTCGAGACCATGCGCATGGAGCTGGTCGACTTCGGCGCGCTGCTGTTCAACCCGGTGGCCCAGGTCAAGTTCGTCCACACCGTGGCCGCCGGCTACGTCACCGGGGCGATCTTCGTCCTCGCCATCTCCAGCTACTACCTGCTCAAGCGCCGTGACCAGGGCTTCGCCCGGCGCTCCTTCGCCATCGCCTCGGCCTTCGGCCTGGCCTCGATCCTCTCGGTGATCATCCTCGGCGACGAGTCCGGCTACGAGATCGGTGACGTGCAGAAGACCAAGCTGGCCGCCATCGAGGCCGAGTGGAACACCGAGGAAGCGCCGGCCGGCTTCACCCTGTTCGGCATCCCCGACCAGGAGCAGATGCGCACCCACTACGCGATCAAGATTCCCTTCGCCCTGGGCATCATCGCCACCCGCTCGCTGGACAAGGAGGTCACCGGCATCAAGGACCTGCTGGTGCAGCACGAGGCGCGCATCCGCAACGGCATGCAGGCCTACGCGTTGCTGGAGAAGCTGCGCGGCGGCGACAAGTCCGCGGCCACCCTCGCCGCCTTCGACAAGGTCAAGCTCGACCTGGGCTACGGCCTGCTGCTGAAGAAGTACACCGACAAGGTGGTGGACGCCAGCGAGGAGCAGATCCGCCTCGCCACCCTCGACACCATCCCCGACGTGCTCACCCTGTTCTTCAGCTTCCGCATCATGGTCGCCTGCGGTTTCCTCATGCTGGCCCTGTTCGCCTGCGCCTTCTGGGCCTCGGCGCGGAAGAACGAGGAAAGCAAACCCTGGCTGCTGAAATGGGCGCTGCTGAGCCTGCCGCTGCCGTGGATCGCCGCGCAGACCGGCTGGTACGTCGCCGAGCACGGCCGCCAGCCCTGGTCGATCGGCGAGGTGCTGCCGGTGCACCTGTCCGCCTCCAGCCTGAGCACCCACGACCTGTGGGGTTCGATCACCGCGCTGGTGCTGTTCTACAGCCTGCTGCTGGTGGTGGAGATGTACCTGATGATCAAGTTCGCGCGCCTCGGCCCGTCCAGCCTGCACACAGGCCGCTACCACTTCGAGCAGGGTGCCCCGGCGCACCCCGCCACCGCCTGAGGAGCCCGCCATGGACTACGAAACCCTGAAGATCATCTGGTGGGTGCTGATCGGCGTGCTGCTGATCGGCTTCGCCCTCACCGACGGCTTCGACATGGGCGCCATGGCGCTGATGCCCTTCGTGGCCAAGACCGACAGCGAGCGGCGGGTGGCGATCAACACCATCGCCCCGCACTGGGACGGCAACCAGGTGTGGTTCATCACCGCCGGTGGCGCGCTCTTCGCCGCCTGGCCGATGGTCTACGCCACCGCCTTCTCCGGGCTCTACTGGGCCATGCTGCTGGTGCTCTTCGCGCTGTTCTGCCGGCCGGTGGGCTTCGACTACCGCAGCAAGCTGGAGAACCCGCGCTGGCGCAACGTCTGGGACTGGGCGCTGTTCGTCGGCGGCTTCGTCCCGGCGCTGGTGTTCGGCGTGGCCTTCGGCAACCTGTTCCTGGGCCTGCCGTTCAACCTCGACGACATGATGCGGCCGTCCTACCACGGTTCCTTCTTCGCCCTGCTCAACCCCTTCGCCCTGCTCGCCGGAGTGGTCAGCCTGAGCATGCTCTGCCTGCACGGCGGCGCCTGGCTGATGCTGCGCACCGACGGCGAACTGGCCGAACGCTCGCGCCGCGCCGCGCAGCTGTGCGCGCTGGTGTACCTGGCGGCGTTCATCGGCGCCGGGCTGTGGGTCAGCCTGGGCATGCACGGCTTCAGCCTGGCCTCGGCGGTGGACGGCAACGCCGTGCTCAACCCGTTGCACAAGCAGGTGACCCTGGACAACGCCGGCTGGCTGGCCAACTACCACAGCCAGCCACTGACCATGCTGGCGCCCGCGCTGGGCATCCTCGGCGGCCTGATCGCCCTGGCCAGCGCCAGCGGCGGCAAGGGCGGGCTGACCTTCCTCGGCAGCGCCCTGGCGATCATCGGCACCCTCTGCACCGCCGGCTTCGCGCTGTTCCCCTTCGTGTTCCCCTCCAGCGAAAACCCGGCGGCCAGCCTGACCCTGTGGGACGCGGTGTCCAGCCACAAGACCCTCGGCATCATGTTCGGCGTGGCCTGCGTCTTCGTCCCGCTGATCCTCTGCTACACGCTCTGGGGCTACGCGCGCATGTGGGGCCGGTTGAACCGCAAGCACATCGAAGCCAACCCCCACGGACTCTACTGAGGAGCGACGCACATGTGGTACTTCGCCTGGATTCTCGGCGTGCTGCTGGCCTGCAGCTTCGGCATCATCAACGCGCTCTGGCTGGAAACCACGCAGAACCTCGACAGCGATGACAGCGGCGAGGTCTGAAGGCGCCCTGCGCCGCCCCTGGAGCCGCGTCCTCTCGCTGCTGCTGGCGGCGCCACTGGCGCTGGTGCTGCTGATCCACCCGGCGCTGATGCTCGACGCCAGCGGCGGCTACAGCCACGGCCTGCTGATGCTGGTGATGCTCGGGGTGAGCGGCGGCTTCGTCCACGGCGTGGGCTTCGACCCACGGCAGCGGCTGTGGGCGCTGCTGTTCGGGCCGACGCTGGCCTGGCCGTTGCTGGTGTTGGGTTACGTGCTGCTGCTGAGGGCCAGGATGGGCTGATGGTTCGCACCGTGTGGCATGTCGCTCAAGATTGACTCCGCCCCTCTCTCCAGCAAGCACCCTACAGTCCCAACGCCTGCAACACCGCCGCGCCGGTGAACAGCAGCAGGATCTGCCGCTCCGCCAGCGCGCACACCTCCCCGCGCCGCGCCTCCGGCAGCTCCAGGTAGTCCAGCGACAGCTGGAACAACTGCCGGCTGATCAGCCGCGACAGCTGCGCCACCTCGGCTTCGGGCACGTCCGGCAGCAGGCGGAACTGCACGATGTCCTCGGCCATGTCGCGGCCGAACTCGTCCATCACCTCGCCCAGCGCCGCGCGCAGCACCGGCGACGGGCCGTGCAGTTCGCGCACGCCGATGATGTGGGCCTCCGGGTGGCGTTCGACGAAGTCGAAGAACAGCCTCACCGTCTCCGCGCACACCCGCTGGCCACGGGCGAAGTCCAGGCCCAGCGGGGTGGCCGGCGTGGCGCCGGGCGCCGGCGCGCGTTCGGCCGCCTCGCGGCGCAGTTCGCGCAGGGGCTGGCGCAGCTGGCTGGCGATATCGCGGATGATCGCCAGGCCCAGGTCGTCGACGTCGGCGAAGTGGCGATAGAAGGTGTTCGGGTTCAGCCCGGCCTCGCGGGCCAGCTCGCGCAGGCCGATGCTGCTCAGGCTGCGCCGGCTCGACGCCAGGCGCAGCGCCGCGTCCATCAACAGGCGCTTGCCCGGCGCATCCTGGCGATGTGTTACCGCTTCCGGCTCAAGACTCATCCTCGCCCCACCTCGCCCACCCTAAAGATTGGTTGCCCACGAAGTATACAGATGTCTACATTGGCAGCACGTAGACAGTTGTATACGCCTGCACACAAGCATAACAGGAGCCAGGTAAATGGGTACTCAACCTAAGACTGCCGCGGTCAGACACTGCAAGGTGGCCATCATCGGCACCGGCTTTTCCGGCCTGGGCATGGCCATCCGCCTGAGCCAGGAAGGCGAGGACGACTTCCTGCTGTTCGAGAAGGACGCCGGCGTCGGCGGCACCTGGCGGGTCAACAACTACCCGGGCTGCGCCTGCGACGTGCAATCCCATGTCTACTCCTTCTCCTTCGAGCCGAACCCGGAATGGACGCGCATGTTCGCCCGCCAGCCGGAAATCCGCGGCTACCTGGAGAACTGCTGGAAGAAGTACCGCCTGGAAGGCCGCACCCTGCTGAACACCGAAATCCAGCGCCTGGACTGGGACGAGGCGCGCAGCCTCTGGCACCTGCGCGACGCCGCCGGCAATCACTACACCGCGCAGACGGTGGTCTCCGGCATGGGCGCCCTGTCGATCCCCTCGACCCCGGCGCTCAAGGGCCTGGAGAACTTCAAGGGACGCGCCTTCCACTCGCAGAACTGGGACCACGACTACGACCTCAAGGGCAAGCGCGTGGCGGTGATCGGCACCGGCGCCTCGGCCATCCAGTTCGTGCCGGAAATCCAGCCGCTGGTGGCCCAGCTCGACCTCTACCAGCGCACCGCGCCGTGGATCCTGCCCAAGCCCGACCGCGCCATCAGCGACAGCGAACGCGCGCGCTTCCGCGCCTTCCCGCTGGCGCAGAAACTCTGGCGCGGCGCCCTCTACAGCATGCTCGAAGGCCGCGTGCTGGGCTTCACCTTCGCGCCCTGGGCGATGAAGCTGGTGGGCAAGCTGGCGGTGCGCTACATCCACCAGCAGGTCAAGGACCCGGAACTGCGCCGCAAACTGACCCCCGACTACACTATCGGCTGCAAGCGTATCCTGATGTCGCCGAACTACTACCCGGCGCTGGCCGCGTCGAATTCGGCGGTGATCACCGAGGGCATCCAGGAGATCCGCGAGCACAGTATCGTCAGCGCCGACGGCCAGGAGCGCGAAGTCGACGCGATCATCTTCGGCACCGGCTTCACCGCCAACGACCCGGTACCGCGCGGCACCCTGTTCGGCCGTGGCGGCGTCGACCTGCTGGATACCTGGCCACAAGGCCCGGAAGCCTACAAGGGTACGGTGACCCGGGGCTTCCCCAACCTGTTCTTCCTGATGGGCCCGAACACCGGGCTGGGCCACAACTCCATGGTCTACATGATCGAATCGCAGATCGCCTACGTGCTCGGCGCGCTCAAGCTGATCAAGCGCCGCGAGCTGCTCAGCCTGGAGGTCAAGGAAGACGAGCAGAAACGCTGGAACCTGAAGCTGCAACGCGGGCTCAACCACAGCGTGTGGAACACCGGCGGCTGCAAGAGCTGGTACCTGCACCCGGTGAGCGGGCGCAACTGCACCCTGTGGCCCGGCTTCACCTGGCGCTTCCGCCTGTCCACGCGGCACTTCGACCCGGCCGCCTACCACCTGAACGCCCGGCCGCTCGTCGAGGCCGCCAGCGCCCAGCAACCCCGCGCCGAGGAGGTCCCGGCATGAAATCCTTCGAGAACAAAGTCGCCGCCATCACCGGTGCCGGTTCCGGCATCGGCCGGGCCCTGGCCCGCGAACTCGCCTCGCGCGGCTGCCACCTGGCACTGGCCGACGTCAACGCCGCCGGCCTGGAGGAAACCCGCCAGGGCCTGGCCTCGTACGGCGTGCGCATCTCCACCGAGGTGGTCAACGTCGCCGACCGCGAGCAGGTCCACGCCTGGGCCGACAAGACCGCCGCCGAGCACGGCAAGGTCAACCTGGTGTTCAACAACGCCGGCGTGGCCCACGCCGGCACCGTGGAAGGCAGCGAGTACGAAGAGTACGAGTGGATCACCAACATCAACTTCTGGGGCGTGGTCTACGGCACCAAGGCCTTCCTGCCGCACATCAAGGCCTCCGGCGACGGCCACATCGTCAACGTCTCCAGCGTCTTCGGGCTGTTCTCGCAGCCGGGCATGAGCGCCTACAACGCCACCAAGTTCGCCGTGCGCGGCTTTACCGAGGCGCTGCGCCAGGAGCTGGACATGGAAGGCGGCGCGGTGTCGGCCAGCTGCGTGCACCCCGGCGGCATCCGCACCAACATCGCCAAGACCGCGCGGATGAACGACAGCCTGGCCAAGGTCACCGGGCAGAACACCAGCGCCGCGCGCCAGCAGTTCAACGACCAGTTGCTGCGCACCACTCCGGAGAAGGCCGCGCAGGTCATCATTCGTGGCGTGGAGCGCGACGCCCGGCGCATCCTCATCGGCCCGGACGCCCACGCCATCGACGTGATGCTGCGCCTGCTGCCGGTGTGGTACC
Source organism: Pseudomonas citronellolis (assembly GCF_029335315.1). Classification (GTDB taxonomy): domain Bacteria; phylum Pseudomonadota; class Gammaproteobacteria; order Pseudomonadales; family Pseudomonadaceae; genus Pseudomonas; species Pseudomonas citronellolis_A. The sequence goes on along the minus strand of NZ_JARJLT010000332.1, from coordinate 8,842 downwards.
AGAAACTGGTCACCGTCAGCATGCGCCTGGCCGCGCGCTTCGCGCCCAAGCCCAAGACGCGGCCGGAGGGTTACGAGGCGAAATGAAGAAACAAGCCCGCGCTTTCGTGCGGGCTTGTTCTTGATGGGTATCGCTTCGCTCAACACCATCCTACGGGGCCAACGTAGGGCGCATAACGCCTACGGCGTTATCCGCCGTCGAGCCCATGGCCCGCATCAGCGCCGCGTCAGCACCACCTCCAGGTACTCGCTGGGCACCACCAGCGAGTCCGCCCCGCCGCGATTCAGCGACTGCAACAGCCCGGTCAGGTCGCGCTCCAGCGCCGCCGCCGCGTCCGCCGGCAGGCTGGCGAAGGCCTTGTGGGTCGGCCCGTACCAGGTGCGGAACACCTCGATGAAATGCGCCGGCGAGCGGTAGCGGAAGTTGAACACCTGCCGCGTCGCCTGCAGCTGGCCGAGGCTGTCGCCGAACAGCTCGCGCAGGTTCGCCTCCACGCCCCAGGCCGAGGGCGGCCTCACCCCCGCCGCGGGCGGCAGGTATTGCCCGAGCAGGCGGAACAGCTGGCCGATGAAGCCTTCCGGGGTCCAGTTGGCCAGGCCGATGCGCCCGCCCGGCCGGCACACCCGCGCCAGCTCCGCCGCCGCGCGGCCCTGGTCGGGGGTGAACATCACGCCGAAGGTGGACAGCACGGCGTCGAAGCTCGCCGTGTCGAACGGCAGGTTCTCGGCGTCGGCGACTTCGAACTGCACCGCCAGGCCCTCCGCGTCGGCGCGCTCGGCGCCGCGTTCGAGCAGCGCCGGCACATAGTCGCTGGAGATCACCCGGCAACCGCGCCGGGCGGCGGCCAGGGTGGCGTTGCCGTTGCCGGCGGCGACGTCCAGCACGTACTCGTCGAAGCGCAGGTCGCAGACCTCGGCCAGGCGCTCGCCGACGATTTGCAGGGTGGTGCCGATGATCGCGTAGTCACCGCTGGCCCAGGCCGCCTGCTGGCGTTGCTTGAGCGCCTGGAAATCCACGGGCGCGCTGACGGGGGTGTGCATGGGAGTGTTCATGGGGCCTCTTTGCCGGCTCATTCGGCAGTGGTCGGATCGATGGTGGCGAACACCTGCGACACCCGGTTGGCCGGGAAGCCACCCAGGCGCGCGTGCTCCAGCACGGCTTCGGCGTCGGTGGCGATGTACAGGCAGTAGATGCGCTCGCCGGTGACGTGGCTGTGCAACCACTGCACCCGTGGCGCCAACTGGTCGAGGACACGACAGGACTTCTGCGCGATGGCCTTGAGGTCGCGCGCGGACAGCTCGCCGGCGCCAGGGATTTCGCGTTCTATAACGAATTTCGGCATGACAACCTCCGTGGGATGGGACCGGCGGTGGCCGCACTGCACCACCACCGTCGCCGATGCTGCGCCGCCGCGCCGCGGCCGTCCTGCTCCAGCGTCGGGCTTCCCTGCCCGATCGTCCGGCGCCCGTCCATTGCGGCGAAAACCCGGCAGAATCGGGCAGACACCCGGAGAACGGGAGGTGCGCCATGCTTTCGGAACAGATCACCTCGGCGCTGCAGCGCCTGCACACCGTGCTGCAACGCCACCCGGCCAGCGGCCGCGTGCGCGACGAGCCGGCGTTGGCGCGCTGGCTCGGCGACGCCCAGGTCGCCACCCGCCACGCCAACGGCTGCGAACTGGTCACCGACCTGCCGGCCGCCCTCGGCGGCTCCGGCGAACGGGTCAGCCCCGGCTGGCTGCTGCGCGCCGCGCTGGCCAGCTGCATGGCCACGCGCATCGCCATGCTCGCCGCCGAACAGGGCATCGCCCTGCAGCACCTGGAAGTGGAAGCGCACAGCCAGACCGACCTCAACGGCCTGCTCGGCCTGTCTGGCGAGGGCGGCGAGCCGCACGCCGGCCCCTTCGCCGTGCACCTGCTGGTGCGCATCGGCGCCGCCGGTCAGGCGCCGGAAGCGCTGCGCGAGCTGGTGGAGCGCAGCCAGGCGTTGTCGCCGGTGTCCAGCGCCATCGAACGACCGGTGCCGGTGACCCTGGAGATCGTCGGGGTCGCGGCCTGATGGACGCGCTTTCGGAAACCCTGCGGGTTGTGCGCCTGGTCGGGGCGATCTTCATCAACGCGCGCTTCACCGCGCCCTGGTGCTACCAGTCGCCACGCGCCGATTCGGTGACCCAGTTGCTGGAACCCGGCGCCGAGCAGGTGGTGATCTTCCACCTGATCACCGAGGGCGAGTGCTACGTCGAGCTGGGCAAGGCCCCGCCGCGCCGCCTGGTGGCCGGCGACGCGGTGCTGTTCCCGCTCGGCGACACCCACCGCATGTGCTCCGAGCCGGGCCTGGCGCCGGCCAGCGGCGCGCGCCTGGACGCGGTGCTGGCGCGCCGCCCCCGCCAGCTGGCCTACGGCGGCGGTGGCGCCACCACGCGCCTGGTGTGCGGCTACCTGGCCTGCGACGCGCGCCTGGCGCGCCTGCTGCTGGCCGGCCTGCCGGCGCTGGTGCAGGTCAACCTGCGCGGCTCCAGCGCCGGCGCCTGGCTGGAAGCGTCGGTGCGCTACGCCCTGGCCGAAGCGCGCTCACCGCGCCCGGGCGGCGCCGGGGTGCTGGCCAAGCTGGCCGAAGTGCTGTTCATCGAGATGCTGCGGCTGTACATGGAAGGCCAGGACGGCCACCGCATCGGCTGGCTGGCCGGCCTGCACGACCGCATCGTCGGCGCGGCGCTCAACGCCCTGCACGGCGACCCGGCCCACGCCTGGACCCTGGAGGAACTGGCGCGCAGCGCCGGCACCTCGCGCTCGGTGCTGGCCGAGCGTTTCCAGCACCTGGTGGGCAACTCGCCGATGCAGTACCTGACGCAATGGCGCATGGTGCTGGCGGCCAACCTGCTGCGCGGCAGCAACGCGCCGCTGGCGCGCATCGCCGAGGATGTCGGCTACCAGACCGACACGGCCTTCAGCCGCGCCTTCCGCCGCGAGTACGGCGCGCCGCCGGCGGCCTGGCGGCGGGCGCGGGCTTCGGTGGGTTGAGTCAGAGATTGGCCTGAACGGGGCGTTCCGGCGCGCGCGGATGTCTCTCTGGAAACCCGTAGGGCGCATAACGCCTACGGCGTTATCCGCCGTTGCCGTTGGTTCCGGTGCTCGGGCCGACGGCGGATAACCGCGAACGGTTATGCGCCCTACCGGGTGTTCCGGTGTGCATGGGTGTTTCGGTGTTCCCCGTAGGAGCGGGCCATGCCCGCGATTCGCGCGCCGGTGGAGGGTACCGCCCTGCTGCGAACGCGCCTACAGCCCCATCTGCTTGGCAATGATCTCGTTCATGATCTCCCGCGTGCCGCCGCCGATGGAGAGGATGCGGTTGTCGCGGTACAGGCGCTCCACCAGGCTCTCGCGCATGTAGCCCATGCCGCCGAGCAGTTGCACGGCGTCGTAGACCACGCGATCGGCGACGTCGGTGGCGAAGTTCTTGGCCATGGAGATTTCCTTCACCACGCTCTTGCCGGCGGCCATCTGCGCCGCCTGGCGGTAAGTGAACTCGCGGGATACCTCGACCTGGGTGGCCATCTCCGCCAGGCGGTGCTTGAGCACCTGGAACTTGCCGATCGGCTTGCCGAAGGCCTCGCGCTCGGCGCCCCATTTCAGCGCTTCCTCCAGGGCCAGCTGGGCGGTCATGTTGGCCATGGTGGCCAGGGCCAGGCGCTCGCTCTGGAAGTTCGCCATGATGCAGGCGAAGCCCATGTTCTCCATGCCGATCAGGTTCTCCGCCGGCACCTTGCAGTCGTCGAAGAACAGCTCGGCGGTGTCCGAGGCCCACCAGCCCATCTTCTTCAGCTTGCGGCCGACGCTGAAGCCGGGGGTGCCCTTCTCCACCAGCAGCAGACTGACGCCGCCATAGCCTTCGCCGCCGGTGCGCACTGCCACCGTGTAGTAGTCGGCGCGCACGCCGCTGGTGATGAAGGTCTTGCTGCCGGTCACACGGTAGTGATCGCCGTCGCGCACCGCGCGGGTCTTCAGGCTGGCCACGTCGGAGCCGCCGGAGGGCTCGGTGACCGCCAGGGCCATGATCTTCTCGCCAGCCAGCACCTGCGGCACGATGCGCTCGCGCAGCTCGGCGCGGCCCCACTTGAGCAGCGGTGGCAGGCCGATGTCCAACGAGCCGAGGCCGGCCACCAGGCCGCCGGAGCCACTGCGCATCAGTTCCTCGCTGGCCGCCAGCTTGGCGAACAGGTCGCCTTCGTGGCTGCCGCCGTAGGCTTCCGGGTAGCCAATGCCGAGGATGCCGGCCTCGCCGGCCTTGCGGTAGAGCTCGCGGGGAAATTCCTCGGCCTCCTCCCAATCGGCGATGTGCGAGAGGATTTCGCGCTCGACGAAGCGCCGCACGGCGTCACGGACCAGGCGATGGTTGTCGTCGAAGTAATCGGTGCAGGCGGACATGGCGAGTCTCCAGGCGGGTTACCGGAAACTTACCTAGCGCTTGCTTGGTTTACAAGGCGAGGGTTACGCCATCGCCTGGGCCGATTCGGCCCGATGCGCCGCGACTAGACGATCGGCCGGCGTCCGGCCAGGGCGTGGGCCAGGGTGCCGCCGTCCACCAGCTCCAGCTCGCCGCCCAGCGGTACGCCGTGGGCGATGCGGCTCAGCACCAGGCCGCTGCCGCTCAGCAGCTGGGCGATGTAGTGGGCGGTGGCCTCGCCTTCCACGGTCGGGTTGGTGGCGAGGATGACTTCGACGAAATTGCTTTCCTTGATCCGCGCTTCCAGCTCGGGAATGCCGATGGCCTCCGGGCCCAGGCCGTCCAGCGGCGAGAGGTGGCCCTTGAGCACGAAGAAGCGCCCGCGATAGCCGGTCTGCTCCACCGCGAACACGTCCAGCGGGCCTTCCACCACGCACAGCAACGAGTCGTCGCGGCGCGGGTCGGCGCACTGCGGGCAGAGCTCTTCCTCGCTCAGCGTGCGGCAGCGCTTGCAGTGCCCCACCCCTTCCATGGCCTGGGTCAGCGCCTGGGCCAGGCGCAGGCCGCCGCTGCGGTCGCGCTCGAGCATCTGCAGCGCCATGCGCTGGGCGCTCTTCTGCCCGACCCCGGGCAGGATGCGCAGGGCGTCGATGAGTTGGCGGATCAGCGGGCTGAAGCTCATGGCGGGGAACCGGTCTCGGAATTCAGGAGGGGTAAAGGTCGCAGCATGGGTGGAGCGTGCGAAACCCATCCTACGCGGCTGGGCCGATCAGACGGTACGCAGGACAAGGCGCGAGCGGTGTCGGACGGCGGAGTTTACTTCAGTAAATGAGCATGTCCGGCATCGCTCGCAACGCAGTCATGGGTGCCGGCTGGGCGGCACCTTCACCTTAGAAAGGCATCTTGAAGCCGGGCGGGAGCTGCATGCCGGCGGTCATGCCGGACATCTTCTCCTGGTTGTTCTGCTCGATCTTGCGCACGGCGTCGTTGACGGCGGCGGCGATCAGGTCTTCGAGGATTTCCTTGTCTTCCTGCATCAGGCTGTCGTCCAGGCTCACGCGCTTGACGTCATGCCGACCGGTCATCACCACGCTCACCAGGCCGGCGCCGGACTGGCCGGTGACTTCGGCGTTGGCCAGCTCTTCCTGCATCTTCTGCATCTTTTCCTGCATCTGCTGGGCCTGCTTCATCAGGCCGGCCATGCCACCTTTCATCATCTCGATCACCTTTGTCGTTCAGGGTTGGTTGGGCGCCGGCCGTCAGGCCTTCGCCGCCAGGGGTTCGATGGTACCGACGCGGATCACCGCGCCGAACTGCTGCCGCATCTGCAGCACATAGGGGTCAGCCTCGATGGACGCCTCGGCCTGGCGCTGGCGCTCGGCGCGCTTGCGCGCGGCGGCCTGGGCCGGGGTTTCCTGTTCGGGCTTCTGGATGCTCACTTCCAGCGTCAGGGTACGCCCATGGTACTGGCTCAACGCGTCGTTCAGGCGACGATGCTGGGTGGCGTTGTACAACGCGCTCTGCCCCGGGTCCAGGTGCAGTTGCCAGACATCGCCATCCACCGCCACCAGGGTGCAGTTGGCGCCGATGCTCGCGGTCAGGCCGCCCAGGCCCAGGCGCGGGAACAGGTCCAGCCATTCGGCGGCGAGGCCGGTGGCCGGCAGCACGGCGGGTTCCGGCTCGGGTTCGGCGACCTGCGCCGGGGCCTGCTGGTCGCCTTCCAGGTAGCTGAAGGAGTCCATGTCGACTTCATAGTAGTCGTCGGCCGGCGGCGGTTCGTCGTCGTCGCGGTCGTCGTCCTCTTCCGCCATCGCCACGGCCACCGGAGCGGCTTCGACGGGCGCGGCCGGAACGGGCTGCGGCGCGGGCTGCGCGACGGGCGCGGGCTGCGCGACCGGCACGGCAGCGACCGGCGCGGCGGGCTCTTCCCACGGCAGGTCGATGACGGGCGCAAGCTTGGCCGCCGCGACCGGGGCCGGAACCTCGGCGACCGGCGCTGGAACGGGTGCTGGCGCGACGGGCTCGGCGACCGGAGCGGGTTCAGGTACCGGCTCGGCCTGCGCAACCGGAGCCGGAGCCGGAGCCGGAGCCGGAGCCGGAGCCGGAGCCGGAGCCGGAGCCTCCACAGGCTGCGCCACGGGTGCCGGCGCGGCAACGGCCGCCGGCGCGACGGGCGCGGCCGGAACCGTGGAAACCACCGGCACGCTGGCGGCGGAAACGCCGGCCGGCGCCGCAAGGGTGGCGCCGGCCACTGGGTTGCGCTTGGAATCAGCCGTGGCCGTGCTGATCCCCGAGTCCTTTAGTGGCGATCTCGGTGGCGCGCCGCTGTCCGCCGGGCGGAACGCCAGCATGCGCAGCACGACCATCTCGAAGCCGCTGCGCGGGTCCGGCGCCAGGGGCAGGTCGCGGCGGCCGATCAGGCCCATCTGGTAGTAGAACTGCACGTCCTCGCCGGGCAGCGCCTGGGCCAGGGCCAGCACCTTGTCGCGGTCGCCCTGGCCGTTGTCGACGGCGTCCGGCAGCACCTGGGCGATGGCCACGCGGTGCAGCACGTTGAGAATCTCGGCCAGCACGCCGGACCAGTCCGGGCCCTGCTCGGCCAGGTGGCGCACGGCGTCCAGCAGGGCCCGCGCGTCGCCTTCGAGCAACGCGTGGAGCACGCCATAGACCTGGCCGTGGTCGAGGGTGCCGAGCATGGCGCGCACGTCGGCGGCCAGCACCTTGCCTTCACCGAAGGCGATGGCCTGGTCGGTCAGGCTCATGGCGTCGCGCATGGAGCCGTCGGCGGCGCGGCCGAGCAGCCACAGGGCGTCGTCCTCGAAGGGCACGTTCTCGGCGCCAAGCACGTGGGTCAGGTGCTCCACCACGCGCTCCGGCGGCATGTTCTTCAGGCTGAACTGCAGGCAGCGCGAGAGGATGGTCACCGGCAGCTTCTGCGGGTCGGTGGTGGCCAGCAGGAACTTGACGTGGGGCGGCGGCTCTTCCAGGGTCTTGAGCAGGGCGTTGAACGAGTGCGTGGAGAGCATGTGCACTTCGTCGATCAGGTAGACCTTGTAGCGGCCCCGGGTCGGCGCGTACTGCACGTTGTCGAGCAGCTCGCGGGTGTCCTCGACCTTGGTGCGGCTGGCGGCGTCCACCTCGATCAGGTCGACGAAGCGGCCCTCGTCGATCTCCCGGCACACCGAGCACTGCCCGCAGGGGGTGGAGCTGATGCCGGTTTCGCAGTTCAGGCACTTGGCCAGGATCCGCGCGATGGTGGTCTTGCCCACGCCGCGGGTGCCGGTGAACAGGTAGGCATGGTGCAGGCGCTGGTTGTCGAGCGCGTTGATCAGGGCCTTGAGGACGTGGGTCTGGCCGACCATTTCGCGGAACGAGCGCGGACGCCATTTACGGGCAAGAACCTGATAACTCATTGAAATCCATCGCAGCAGGTAGGCGGAAGTGGGCTAATCCTAGCGAAGCGGACCGGAAATTGCACCCGATCCACGGTCGGTTGCCGGCGAGCGGCCAGGCCATACTTGGCAAGAACCGCCCCGCACAGGCATTGTGTGCCATCAACGCCACCCCGGAGCATGGATGCGCGTACCCGTCCTCACCCTTGCGCTGCTGCTCGCCGGCCTGGCCCAGGCCGAACCGCGCGCGCTGAACTTCTCGGTGATCGAGGGCTGGGCCATGCCGCTCGCGCAAATGGAAGACGGCCGGCTGACCGGCGGTATCCTCTATGAGCTGTTCAACGCCACCGCCCGCGAAGTGGGCATGCCGCCGGCCTTCCATTACCTGCCGCGCGCCCGCGTGGAGCAGGCCATGCGCGAAGGCAACGTCGACGTGCGCTGCTATGTCACCCCCTCCTGGGTCAACCAGGACCTGCCCGGATTCCGCTGGAGCGTGCCGCTGCTGACCCAGCGCGACCTGCTGGTGACCCGTACATCGAGCGCGGTGAACGTCGCCGACCTCAGCGGGCAGAACGTCGGCACCGTGCTCGGCTATCACTACCCGCAGTTGCAGGCCGCCTTCGAGGCGGGCCGGCTGCGCCGCGACGACGCGCGTACCCAGGAACTGGTGCTGAAGAAGCTGGAGGCCGGGCGCTACCGCTACGCGGTGAGCAGCGAGGTGGCGCTGGACTGGTTCAACCTGCGCCAGCCGCCGGAACACCGCCTGTACCCGGTGGCGCAGCTCGACCAGACGGAACTGGCGTGCATGGTCCTCGACGCGCCGACGCTGCCGACCCAGGCGGTGCTCGACGCCCTGGCCCGGCTCAAGGCGTCGGGCGAGGTGGAGCGGATTCTCGATCACTACCGCTGACGGCTGCGTCAGGGCCGGCCATGGCGTTGACGATGAGAACGGTGAAACGGCGGATAACCGCGAACGGTTATCCGCCCTACAGCAGCCCGCCCCCCAC
>NZ_JARJLT010000331.1 GCF_029335315.1 Pseudomonas citronellolis | reverse complement strand
CCCCGTCTACGCCGCTCCTACGATAGTTGCCCTTCTGCGCCGGAGCGTCCGCAGGCCAGCCGGTACTCCCCCGGCGCCACGCCGTAGGCCTGCTTGAACTGGCGGCTGAGGTGGCTCTGGTCGGCGAAACCCAGCTGCGCCGCCACCCTGGCCGGCGCGCAGCCGCCCTTGAGCAGCGCGCGGGCCTGCTCCAGGCGGCGCTGCTTGGTCCAGGCGTGGGGCGGCAGGCCGGTGGCCTTGCGGAACACCCGGGCGAAGTGGAACGGCGACAGGTTCACCGTCGCCGCCAATTCTTCCAGCGACGGCGGGTCGATCAACCGCGCCGCCAGCAGATCGCGGGCCCGCGCCACCGCCAGCGGTTCCTGCCCGGCAGGGCGCGCATCGGGCACCCGCGCGTGGCGCTGGAATAGCAACAGCAGGGCCTCGCGCCAGCAGGTCTGGCGCTCCAGGGCGCTGGCGCTGGACTCCAGCAGACGGTGCACATGAAGGAAGGCGCGCCCCAGCTCGGGGTCGTGCAGCACGCTGGCGTCGAAGGTCGGCAGGCCTCGGCCGCCCAGTTCCAGTTCGTCGAGCACGCTGCCGACCTGCTCGATTTCCGGGTAGAAGCCCCGGTACAGCCAGCCCGCGTCGTGCGCCTTGGAGCCGGTGTGGACCTCGTCCGGGTTGATCAGCACCAGGCTGCCGGTGGGCGCCAGGTGCTCGGCGCCGCGATGGCGGAAACGCTGAGCGCCCTGCTCGATCAGCACCAGGGCGAAGCCTTCGTGGACGTGGGGCGCGAAACGCTGCTCGATGAAGCGCGCGTGCAGCAACTCCAGGCCGCCCAGTTCCTGGGCGCGCCAGAAGCGCGTGCGCTCGCCGTGGCCGCTGTCGAGGGACATGCCGGCGGCGTCAGCCGAGGAAACCGGCTTCCAGGGCGGCCTTCACCTGCGGCCACTCCAGGTCGGTGATGCTGTACAGCACGGTATCGTCGAGTCGCCCGCCGGCCAGCCGCCGGTGGTTGCGCAGCACGCCTTCGCGCGCCGCGCCGAGCTTCTCGATGGCGCGCTGCGCGCGCAGGTTGCTGGCGGCGGTCTTCAGTTGCACGCGAACCATCTTCCAGTTGTCGAAGGCCTGGCGCAGCATCAGGTACTTGATGCTGGCGTTGAGCCCGGTGCCGTGTTGCGTCGCGTCCAGCCAGGTGCCGCCGATCTCGCAGGCCGGCAACGCCGGGAGGAAGTCCATGAAGCGGGTGGTGCCCACCAGCTGGTTGCCCAGCCGCACCACCAGCGGCAGGGCGCGGCCCTCGCGCTGTTCGGCAAGGCTGTTGCGGTACCAGTCCGGACGCTGCGGCGCGCTCATGAACTTCAGCGCCTCGCGGTTGGCCTCGGCCAGGGCCACCAGCTCCGGCACGTCGGCCTCGACCATGGGTTCCAGGCGCAGCGCGCCGCGCTGCAGGGTGATGGGTGACGGTCTGAACATGGCCCCTCCTCGTACCTCGACTTTCCGCCGGCTCCTATCCGAACCCGGCGCCCGGCAATAGTGCCACAGCCGCGCCAGGGCGCGACGGGCGGGGGCCGGGCGAAAAGGCCGGCAAAGCTACCAGCGCTTTCCCAGTGCGGCAAGCGGCCTCTGAGACCTTGGTAGCAGGGGCTCTGACAGCGCGCCGCTTTGGTGCGAAACTGCATCGAGCAGCTCCTGCGGGGGAGCGAGTCAATTCGGAGTTCGCATGTCGTTGTCCAGCGGGCTGATCGCCACGGTCGCCCTCCTTTACATGGCGGTCCTGTTCGCCATCGCCTTCTATGGCGACCGCCGCCGCGCGCCGCTGTCGCCGCGCCTGCGCGCCTGGGTGTACAGCCTGTCGCTGGCGGTCTACTGCACCAGCTGGACCTTCTTCGGCGCCGTCGGCCAGGCCGCCGGCCAGCTCTGGTCATTCCTGCCGATCTACATCGGCCCGGTGCTGCTCATGCTCTTCGCGCCCTGGGTGCTGCAGAAGATGATCATGATCAGCAAGCAGGAGAACATCACCTCCATCGCCGACTTCATCGCCGCGCGCTACGGCAAGTCCCAGGCCCTGGCGGTGGTGGTGGCGCTGATCTGCGTGGTCTGCGTGCTGCCCTATATCGCCCTGCAGCTCAAGGGCATCGTCCTCGGGGTGAACCTGCTGATCGGCGCCGGCGCCGACTCCGGCGGCAGCCGCGCGCAGGACACGGCGCTGATCGTCTCGCTGATCCTGGCGCTGTTCACCATCGTCTTCGGCACGCGCAACCTCGACGTCACCGAACACCACCGCGGCATGGTCCTGGCCATCGCCTTCGAGTCGCTGGTCAAGCTGACCGCCTTCCTCGCCGTCGGCATCTTCGTCACCTTCGGCCTCTACGACGGCTTCGGCGACCTGCTCGACAAGGCCCGCGACGCGCCGCAGTTGGCCGAATACTGGCAGGAAACCGTGCACTGGCCGGCCATGCTGCTGCAGACCGGCGTGGCCATGACCGCGATCATGTGCCTGCCCCGGCAGTTCCACGTGCTGGTGGTGGAGAACATCGAGCCGCGCGACCTCAGCCTGGCGCGCTGGGTGTTCCCCACCTACCTGGTGCTGGCGGCGCTGTTCGTGGTGCCGATCGCCCTGGCCGGGCAGATGCACCTGCCGCCGGGGGTGATCCCCGACTCCTTCGTGATCAGCCTGCCGCTGGCCGAGGCACACCCGGCGCTGGCCCTGCTGGCGTTCATCGGCGGCGCCTCGGCGGCCACCGGCATGGTCATCGTCGCCAGCGTGGCGCTGTCGACCATGGTCTCCAACGACATGCTGCTGCCCTGGCTGCTCCGCCGCAAGGGCACCGACGCCGAGCAGCCGTTCGAGGTGTTCCGCCACTGGCTGCTGACCGTGCGCCGGGTGAGCATCGCGCTGATCCTCCTGCTGGCCTACGTCAGCTACCGCCTGCTGGGTTCCACCGCGAGCCTGGCGACCATCGGCCAGATCGCCTTCGCCGCCATCGCCCAGCTGGGCCCGGCGATGATCGGCGCGCTGTACTGGAAGCAGGCCAACCGCCGTGGCGTGTTCGCCGGCCTGGCCGCCGGCTCCGCGCTCTGGGCCTACACCCTGGTGCTGCCGGTGATCGCCCGCAGCCTCGGCTGGCCGCTGGAACACTTCCCCGGGCTGACCTGGCTGGCCGGCCGCCCGTTCGGCGTGAACATCGAGCCGCTGACCCTCGGCGTGCTGCTCTCGCTGATCGGCAACTTCGCGCTGTTCGGCCTGGTCTCGGTGTTTTCCCGCACCCGCGTCTCCGAGCACTGGCAGGCCAGCCGCTTCATCGGCCAGGAAATCTCGCAGAAGCTCAGCTCGCGCTCGATGCTCGCGGTGCAGCTGGAAGACCTGCTGATGCTCGCCGCGCGCTTCGTCGGCGAGGAACGCGCGCGGCAGAGCTTCATCCGCTTCGCCTACCGCCAGGGCAAGGGCTTCGTGCCCAGCCAGAACGCCAACGACGAGTGGATCGCCCACACCGAACGCCTGCTCGCCGGCGTGCTCGGCGCATCGTCCGCCCGCGCGGTGGTGAAGGCCGCCATCGAAGGCCGCGAGATGCAGGTGGAGGACGTGGTGAAGATCGCCGACGAAGCCTCCGAGGTGCTGCAGTTCAACCGCGCGCTGCTGCAGGGCGCCATCGAGAACATCACCCAGGGCATCAGCGTGGTCGACCAGTCGCTGCGACTGGTGGCCTGGAACCATCGCTACATCGAGCTGTTCGAGTACCCCGACGGGCTGATCCAGGTCGGCCGGCCGATCGCCGATATCATCCGCTACAACGCCGAGCGCGGCCTGTGCGGGCCCGGCGACCCCGACCTGCACGTGGCCAAGCGCCTGTACTGGATGCGCCAGGGCACCCCGCACACCTCCGAGCGGCTGTTCCCCAACGGCCGGGTCATCGAGCTGATCGGCAACCCCATGCCCGGCGGTGGCTTCGTCATGAGCTTCACCGACATCACCGCGTTCCGCGACGCCGAGCACGGCCTCAAGGAGGCCAACGAGAGCCTGGAGCAGCGCGTCGAGGCGCGCACCCAGGAGCTCTCGCAGCTGAACCAGGCACTGACCGAGGCCAAGGGCACCGCCGAGGCCGCCAACCAGTCGAAGACGCGTTTCCTCGCCGCCGTCAGCCATGACCTGATGCAACCGCTGAACGCCGCGCGGCTGTTCTCCGCCGCCCTGGCCCACCAGAGCGAACTGCGCGACGACGCCGCCGACCTGGTGCGCCACCTGGATTCCTCGCTGCGTTCGGCCGAGGACCTGATCACCGACCTGCTGGACATCTCGCGCCTGGAAAGCGGCCGGGTCAGCGCCGAGCGCGCGGCCTTCCCGCTGAGTGCCTTGTTCGACCCGCTCGGCGCGGAGTTCCGCGCCCTGGCCCAGGAACAGGGCATCGACTTCCACCTGCGCGGCAGCAAGCTGCGCGTGGACAGCGACATCAAGCTGCTGCGCCGGGTGCTGCAGAACTTCCTGACCAACGCCTTCCGCTACGCCAAGGGCCACGTGCTGCTCGGCGTGCGCCGCGAGCCGGGGCACCTGCGCCTGGAAGTGTGGGACCGCGGGCCGGGCATCCCGGAAGACAAGCTCAGCGTGATCTTCGAGGAGTTCAAGCGCCTGGACAGCCACCAGACCCGCGCCGAAAAGGGCCTGGGCCTGGGCCTGGCGATCGCCGACCGCCTGTGCAAGGTGCTCGGCCACCGCCTGCAGGTGCGCTCCTGGCCGGGCAAGGGCAGCGTGTTCAGCGTCAGCGTGCCGCTCGCGCGGCAGCCGGCGCCGGCCGAGCTCAATGGCCACAAGGCCGAGGCGCCGACCGAGCTGAACGGCGCCCAGGTGCTCTGCGTGGACAACGAAGACAGCATCCTGATCGGCATGAACAGCCTGCTCAGCCGTTGGGGCTGCCGCGTGCTCACCGCGCGCAGCAAGGCCGAGTGCGAACAGCTGCTGGACAGCGACGCGCGCCCGGAACTGGCGCTGATCGACTACCACCTGGACAACGGCGAGACCGGCGCCGAGCTGATGGCCTGGCTGCGTGCACGCCTGGGCGAGCCGGTGCCGGGCGTGGTGATCAGCGCTGACGCCCGCCCCGAGCTGGTGGCGCAGGTGCACGCGGCGGGCCTGGAATTCCTCGCCAAGCCGGTGAAGCCGGCGGCGCTGCGCGCGCTGCTGAGCCGCCACCTGAGCCTGCGCTGAGGCGTAGGGCGCATAACGCCTACGGCGTTATCCGCCACCGCTCTCCGCGAGCCAACGGCGGATAACCGCGAACGGTTATCCGCCCTGCGATCCGAGCGCTCCGCCGCTCCTGCGCGGTGCCGGATTGATCTGGCGCAGCCCGCGCGCGCCAGCGCCTTCTAGACTCCCTGCATCACCGCAGGGAACCGCGCCGCCATGCTGGACCACCTGGACCTCGTCCTCGACCTCACCACCGCCCTGGCCATCGGCCTGCTGATCGGCACCGAGCGCGGCTGGCGCGAGCGCGACTTCGAGGACATCCGCCAGGCCGCCGGCATCCGCACCTTCACCCTGGCCGGCCTGCTCGGCGGCTTCAGCGCCCTGCTCGCCGGGCATTTCGGCGTCTGGGCCTGGGCGGTGATGGCGCTGCTAGTCGGCCTGCTGGCAGTGGCCGGCTACCTGGCCGACGTGCGCCGCAGCGGCGACCAGGGCATGACCAGCGAGGTCGCGCTGCTCGCCACCTTCCTTCTCGGCAGCCTGGCGGTGGCCGACAGCCGCCTGCTGGCCGCCGGCGGTGGCGTGGTGGTGGCGCTGCTGCTGAGCCTGAAGGAATCCCTGCACGCGGTGCTCAAGCACCTCGACGCCCGCGAGCTGTCGGCGGCCTTCAAGCTGCTGTTCATCTCGGTGGTGATGCTGCCGGTGCTGCCCGACCAGGGCTACGGTCCGTGGCAGGTGTTCAACCCCTACGCCAGCTGGTGGATGGTGGTGCTGATCGCCGGCCTGGGCTTCGCCGCCTATGTCGCCGTGCGCCTCACCGGCACCCGCCACGGGCTGCTGATCACCGCGCTGCTCGGCGGCCTGGTGTCGTCCACCGCAATGACCATGACCCTGGCCCGCATGCACGAGCAGCGCCGCCTGCAACCGCTGCTGGCGGCCGGCCTGCTGGCCACCTCGGCGCTGATGTTCCCGCGCGTGGCGCTGGAGGTCGGCCTGGTCAACGCCGAATTGCTGCCGCGTCTGCTACCGCCGCTGCTGGTCGCCCCCCTGGTCTACGCCGGTGGCGCCCTGCTGTATTGGCGCCGCGCCAGCCAGGAGCAGGCCCCCGCCTCCGGCGAACCACCGCTGAAGAACCCCTTCGAACTGGGTCCGGCGCTACGCTTCGGCGCGCTGTTGGCGCTGATCCTGTTCCTGGTCGAGGCGGGCCGCCGCTACCTGGGCGACGTCGGCGTGTACCTGGTGTCGCTGCTGTCCGGGCTGGCCGATGTCGACGCCATTACCCTGTCGCTGGCCAGCAACGCCCTGGGCGGGCTGGACGCGGAAGTGGCGAGCCGCGGCATCGTTCTCGCGGTGGCCAGCAACAGCCTGGTGAAGGCGGCGCTGATCGCCCTGATCGGCGGCCGCGACCTGGCCCTGCGCAGCGTGCCGGTGATGATCGCCGGCCTCGGCGCCGGCTTGCTGACCCTGCTGTTGGTGTAATCGCAGCGCGTCAGGGGCGCGGCTTCTCGAACTGGCGAAGGATCTCGCCGACCCGCTCGCCAAGCATCTCGTTGGCCGACAGCTTCAGGCCACGCGCCAGCTCCACCAGCACCACCTGCTCGGCCAGCGGGCGCAAGCGCATGAACACCTCGGCCAGTTGCCCCAGGTCGGCGGCGCCCGGCAGCAGCTCGGCGCCGCGCTTGTCCACCAGGTGGGTGACCACCAGGCGCACGATGCCGGCGGCCAGGTGCTCGGTGTCGCCACGCAGCACCGCCAGGTGCTCCAGCAGCGCGGCGAGGGGGATGCCGGAGCGGTACAGCTCGACGCCGGCGTTGAACAGCCGCGGGCTGGGCACGCTGATGCGCTCGCCGTCGAACTGCAGCAGCCCCTGGGCCAAGGCGCGCTCGATGACGTCGTCGTCGAGTTCGTCGCCGAAGATCGCCTGCAATTCGTCGAAACCGATCTGCGTCGGCGTCTCCAGGTTCCAGGCGCCAAGGATGGCCTGGTCGAGCCCGAGCACATGGTCGAGGTCGTGGCCGCGCTCCCAGCTGTCCAGCAGTTCCTTGATGTTCGACAGACCGTAGCCGCGCTCCAGCAGCCCGCCGATCAGGCGCAGCCGGCGCAGGTGGCTGGCGAAGTAGACGCCGCTGCGGCCGCGCCGCTCCGGCGGCGGCAGCAGCCCGCGATCCTGGTAGGCGCGCACGTTGCGCACCGTGCTGCCGGCCTCGCGGGCCAGCTCGTCGACGCTGAATTCGCGCTCGTCCTCCAGTTCCCGCGGGCTTTCCTCGGGACGCTGGAGCAGGCGCTGCAGGAGACTCAGGGGCGTGCTCATGGCGGCGATCATAGCCACTGGCCGGCGCCGCCCACAACCGCGCCGGCGCGACCGGGCCGCCCGACGAAACGCCCAACCAAAGGCGGGACTTGCAACCGGACGGGCGCCGGTGATGCGGCCGAAACCCGCATGGCTGCGGCGTTCCAGGCCACTGACCGCATTGGTAACACCCTTCCCCGGCATGGCGCGGCGGGGACGGATCGGTCAGCATCGATTGTGACATCCATCGATGTCACGGTCGTTTCCATAACAACAATGGCCTGGAGAACGTCATGCCCCGAGGCACCCGGCAGCCCCACCGCCCTTCCCCGCTCACACCCCAGGCAAGGGGGCGCGCATGAACGCCATGCTGGAACACCCCGGCCTGCCGCCGGCCGAGCGTCTCGACGTGCGCTCCGGCGACGTGCGCCTGGCCGTGTACCGCTGGGGCGACGCCGACAAGCCGCTGCTGCTGTTCGTCCACGGCTACCCGGACAACCACGAGGTCTGGCTGCCGCTGATCGCCCGCCTGCTCGGCCGCTACCAGGTGGTGGCCTACGACGTGCGCGGCGCCGGCGAGTCGGACAAGCCCCGGCGTACCCGCGACTACCGCCTGGAACTGCTCAGCCGCGACCTGCAGGCGGTGCTCGACGCCGTCAGCCCCGAGCGCCCGGCGCACCTGGTGGCCCACGACTGGGGCTCGATCCAGACCTGGGAAAGCGTCACCGACCCCGCGCTGCGCCAGCGCATCGCCTCCTACACCAGCATCTCCGGGCCCTGCCTGGACCACGTCGGCTTCTGGATGCGCGACCGCCTGCGGCGCAAGCGCCCGGCCGCCCTGCTGCAGGTGCTCAGCCAACTGCTGCACTCCTGGTACATCTACTACTTCCACCTGCCGCTGCTGCCGGCGCTGTCCTGGCGCCTGGGCGCCGCGCGCCTGTGGCCGCGGTACCTGCGCAAGGTCGAGGGCGTGCGCAACCCCGCGCGCAACCCGCACCAGGCCAGCGACGGCGTACACGGTGTGAAGCTCTACCGGGCCAACTTCATCACCTCGATCTTCAAGCCGCGCAAACGCCACACCGAAGTGCCGGTGCAACTGGTGGTGCCGACCCGCGACCGCTACGTCGGCCAGCAGTTGTTCCAGCAACTCTCGCTGTGGGCCCCGCGCCTGTGGCGACGCGAAGTCACCGCCGGGCACTGGAAACTGCTCGCCGAGCCGGAACAGCTGGCCGGCTGGATCGACGAATTCGCCCGCCATATCGACGGCGGCGAGGCCAGCCAGCCGCTGCAGCGCGCCGTGCAGAAGCCCGGCGCCGGCCCCTTCGCCGGCAAGCTGGTGGTGGTCACCGGCGCCGGCGGCGGCATCGGCCGCTCGACCCTGCTGCGCTTCGCCGAACAGGGTGCCTGCGTGCTCGCCGCCGACATCGACCCGGCCGCCGCCGAGGCCAGCGCCGAGCTGGCCCGCAACCTGGGCGCGAACGCCTTCAGTTACTGCGTGGACGTCGGCGACAGCACCGCCATGGAGCGCTTCGCCGGCTGGGTGCAGGGTAGCCTCGGGGTGCCCGACGTGGTCGTCAGCAACGCCGGCATCGGCCTGGCCGGCGCCATGCTCGACACCACCCCGGCGGACTGGGAGCGCCTGCTGCGGGTCAACCTGTGGAGCGTCATCGACGGCTGCCGCCTGTTCGGCCGGCAGATGGTCGCGGCCGGCAAACCCGGTCACCTGGTCAACGTCGCCTCCGGCGTGGCTTTCGCGCCGTCGCGCAACTACCCGGCCTACGCCACCAGCAAGGCGGCGGTGCTGATGCTCAGCGAATGCCTGCGCGCCGAACTGGCCGGCCACGGCATCGGCGTCAGCGCCGCCTGCCCCGGCTTCGTCGACACCGGCATCGTCCAGGCCACCCGCTTCGCCGGCCTCAGCGACGAGCAGCAGGCGCGCCGGCGGGCCAAGGTGCAGCGCTTCTACCGGCGCCGGCGGCTGAGCCCGGACACGGTCGGCGAGTCGATCGTCCAGGCCGTGAGCCGCAACCAGCCGGTGGCCGCCGCCGGCACCGAGGTGCACCTGGCGCGCTGGCAATGGCGCCTGCTGCCCGGCCTGTCGCGCCTGTTCGCACGTTTCGACCTGACCTCCTGAGGGCTTCGCCATGACCGACCATCATCACCGCCTGGTGCAGCGCAAGGTGCAGTTCGACTACAGCGCCTCGCCGCTGCACTGGATTCCCGGCGAGGCCGAGGCCTCCCACGTCATCAACGTCATCCACATGATGCTGCCGGCCGGCGAGCTGTGGTTCTGCCGCCTGTACAACAAGGCCCTGCCCTTCGTGAAGGACGCGCGCATGCGCGACGACGTGCAGGGTTTCATCCGCCAGGAAGCCATGCACGCGCGCGCCCACTCCGGCGCCGTGGAGCGCTACCTGACGGTGCACGGCATCGACTCCAGCCGCTACCTGAAGGCCATGGACTATCTGTTCGAGCAGTTGCTCAGCGACACCCCTCTGGGGCTGCAACTGTTCAACAGAACGCCCTGGCTGCGTCGCTGGTGGATCGGCCAGCGCTGCGCCATCGTCGCCGCCGTAGAGCACTTCACCTGCGTGCTCGGCAAATGGGTGCTGGAGGCCGAAGCGCTGGACCGCGCCGGCTCCGACCCGGTGCTGCTCGACCTGTTCCGCTGGCACGGCGCCGAGGAAGTCGAGCACCGCAACGTCGCCCATGATCTGCACGTGCACCTGGGCGGCAGCTTCGTCAGCCGCCAGGCGTGGATGTTCGTGGTCTGGCCGCTGATCATCTGGCTATTCGCCTTCGGCACCCGCACCCTCGCCCGCCAGGACCCGAGCCTGGGCAAGCCGCGCTCGTTCGGGCGCATCTGGCGCGACAGCGAAAAGCGCGGCCTGCTGCCGCGTCGCATGTCGCTGGCCAGCAGCTTCCTGCGCTACTTCAAGCCCTGGTACCACCCCGACCACGAAGCCAACACCCAGGAAGCCCTCGACTACCTGGCGCGCTCCCCCGCCGCCAGCCGCGCCGCCCGCGCCTGAGTCCCCGCGGACCCGCGCCCATGGATGGGCGCGGCCTCCCTTGCGCATACTGGCCCTTTCGCCACGGGCCACAACAGGGACAGCCTATGCCGACGGGAACCTATCCATTGCACCCCGCCCTCGCCAGTGCCGCGCCGCGCCTGCCCGAGGAAGTCGATATCGTCATCGCCGGCAGCGGCATCATGGGCTGCGCCACCGCCTGGCAACTGGCCGGGCGCGGCCTGCGCGTGCTGGTCTGCGACAAGGCCGGGCTGGCCAGCCAGCAATCCACGCGCGCCTGGGGCTTCGTCCGCCAGCAGGCCCGCGACCCCGCCGAAGTGCCGCTGATGATGGCGGCGATCCCGCTCTGGGAACGCCTCGAGGCAGACCTGCAGCTGCCGCTGGAGTGGCGCCAGGGCGGCTGCCTGTACCTGTCCGAAACGCCCGAGCAGTTGGCCCGCCACGAAGACTGGCTGAAGGTCGCCGCGCAGTTCGGCCTGGGTACCCGCCTGCTCTCGCCGAAGGACGTCCGCGAACAGTTGCCCGGGCTCGCCGACGCCGGCCTGGGCGCGCTCTACACCGCCAACGACGGCCAGGCCGAACCGCGCCGGGTGGCGCCGGCCCTGGCCCTGCGCGCCCGCGAGCGCGGCGCGCTGTTCGTCGAGGGCTGCGGGGTAAGCGGCATCGACGTCGCCGCCGGCGCCATCTGCGGCGTGCAGACCGAGCGCGGCTACGTGAAGACCCGCCAGGTGCTGGTGGCCGCCGGCGCCAGCAGTTGGCGCCTGCTGCAACCCCTGGGCCTGGAGCTACCGCAGCAGGGCGTGCGCTGCACGGTGTCGCGCACCAGCCCGGGCCCGGCGGTCGGCGCGCAGAGCTTCATCGGCCACCGCATCGGCTTCCGCCAGCGCGCCGACGGCAGCCTCAACCTGGCCGACGAAACCCAGGCCGACATCGACCTCAGCCTCGGCTATCTGCGCGCGGCCAACTGGTACCTGCCGCTGCTGCCGGAAAACCGCGCGAGCTTCTCCTTCCGCCTCAACGGCGCCCTGCTCCACGACCTGCGCCAGCGCCTGCCGGGTTCGGAAAGCCGGGTGAACGGCCCGGCGCTGGGCGAGCGCGATCCACAGGTGGCGGTGAACCAGGGCCGCGTCTTCGCCGCGCAGAAAGCCCTGGGCGAGGCCTTCCCGGCCCTCAGGGATGTACGCGTGGTGGAGAGCTGGGCGGGGATGATCGACGTGCTGCCCGACGGCATCCCGGTGCTCGACGCACCGAGCGAGATTCGCGGCCTGCTGGTGGCCACCGGCTTCTGCGGCCACGGCTTCGCCATGGGGCCGATCGTCGGCCAGCTGATGAGCCAATGGCTGCTCGACGGCCAGCCGGGCCTCGACCTGCACGCGTTCCGCCTGCGGCGCTTCGCCGACCGCACGGCGGGCAAGCCGTATTCGCTGTTCTGAGAAGGCGCGGTGACAACTCGGCTCTCGTAGGAGCGAGCTTGCTCGCGACCGAAACTACAGTGGGAACGGAGCGCTGGCGCTATTCGTCTTCCAGCACCTGCGGCTCATCCCCCAGCGCACGCTCCAGCCAGTCGCTGGGCAGGCTCTTGCTGGCCCGGGCGCCGAGCAGCTTGACCTGTTCGGCGCGGCTGATCAGGTTGCCACGGCCCTCGCAGAGCTTGTTGCGCGCCGCCGCGTAGGCCTTGTCCAGCTGCTGCAGGCGCGCGCCGACCTCGTCGAGGTCCTGCACGAAGAGCACGAACTTGTCGTACAGCGCCCCGGCGCGCTCGGCGATCTCGCGGGCGTTCTGGGTCTGCCGTTCCTGGCGCCAGAGGCTGTCGATCACCCGCAGGGTGGCCAGCAGGGTGGTCGGGCTGACGATCACGATGTTGCGCTCGAAGGCTTCCTGGAACAGGTTCGGCTCGGCTTGCAGGGCCGCCGAGAACGCCGCCTCGATGGGCATGAACAGCAACACGAAGTCCAGGCTGTGCAGGCCCTCCAGGCGCCGGTAATCCTTGTCGGAGAGGCCCTTCACGTGACTGCGCAGCGACAGCACGTGTTGCTTCAGGGCCTGCTGGCGGATCACCTCGTCGTCGGCGGCGACGAACTGCTGGTAGGCGGTCAGGCTGACCTTGGCGTCCACCACCACCTGCTTGTCGCCCGGCAGGCGGATCAGCACGTCGGGCTGGAAGCGCTCGCCGTTGGCGGCGCGCAGGCTGACCTGGGTCTCGTACTCGCGGCCCTTTTCCAGGCCGGCGTGTTCCAGCACCCGCTCCAGCACCAGTTCGCCCCAGTTGCCCTGGGTCTTCTGACCCTTGAGCGCGCGGGTCAGGTTGGTGGCTTCCTCGCCCAGGCGCAGGTTGAGCTGTTGCAGGCGCTCCAGCTCCTTGGCCAGCGAGAAGCGCTCGCGGGCCTCTTGTTGATAACTCTCCTCGACGCGCTTCTCGAAGGACTGGATGCGTTCCTTCAACGGGTCGAGCAGTTGCCCGAGGCGCTGCTGGCTGGCTTCGGCGAAACGCTGTTCGCGCTCCTCGAAGATCTTCCCGGCCAGCTCGGCGAACTGCGCGCGCAGTTCGTCACGGGCCGCCTGCAGATCGTCCAGGCGGCGCTGGTGACCTTCCTGCTGCTCGCGCAGCTCGGCGGCCAGCGAGGCGCGCTCGGCGGACAGGCGGCGCAGTTCTTCCTCGCGGTCCTCGCGTTCGCCCAGCCATTCGCGCTCGGCGTGCAGCTGGCGCTCGCGCTCGGCGCGGCTCAGCTCCACCTCGCGGCGCAGCGCCGCAGCCTCGGCGGACAGCTCGCCGTGCCGCCCGCTCAGGCGCTGGAAGGCTTCGCGCTCGGCTTCCAGTTGCGCGCCCAGGCCGTCCTGGGCCAGTTGCGCGGTGCCCAGGCGCTCGCGCAACAGGCCCAGCTCGCTCTCCTGCCGCGCGCTGCGCTCGCGCAACTGCCAGGCCAGCCAGGCCAGAGGCAAGGCAGCGGCGAGGACGCCGAGCAGCAGGTTGGGCAGGTCGATCGGCATGGGGCGCTCCGGGGCTGGCGGTCACGGGGAAATTCGCGCCATGGTAGCAGTCGCACGTGAGAATGAAGTGCAGGAATGGCCGCTGAAACCCTTGACAAGGCGCGGGAAAGCAAGCGCTTGGGACAATCCACAGAAGCTGTGGATAACCGCGTGGATAAGATGATGAAAACGTCTTATACGCCTTGCCCCATGGGCTCGCCCGTCAGATTGGTGATTTTTTCACCAATAGAAAAAAGTCTTTATAATCAATAATTTAAAAACGTGCAACGAAAAATCAAACGCTTACGCGAGAATGTTTCCGGTTCTTGACAACAGGCGCGATCATTGTGCACAAGTTTGCGCCCGGCACAGCCGGGCCGCCTCATTTGGGGGCAGCCGGGGGATTTCGAAGGGGTTGTCAGCGCTGGCTCAAACGCAGGCCCGGCAGCGCCGCCGCCGCTCGCCGCCGGCGCCCGACGTCGCCTGTGGCGTCATTGCGGAAGCCTGGCCGAGCGCTACCTGCATACGTTCGAGCATGCGCTGCGCGGTGACCTTGCTGGGGTATTGGAAGAAGTACTGGTTGAGATACACCCGCCATTGGCGGTGATCATCGGGATGGGCTTCCAGGCGAATTTCCATGGCGCACTCCATTGCTTGGCCAGCGCAATAAATTAGCGCGTTCGCCCGTCGGCGAACGCACGGTACGACGGACGGTCAGGCCGGAAACGGCAGGTCGCCGTCGACCAGGAAGGCCTCGCGAGGGAACAGCAAGGGCGCGCCGGGCACCTGGGCGTGCTTGAAGGCCACGTAGTCGACGGTGGTCTCGCACAGCCAGGGCATCAGGTTACGCGGACGCTTGTCGATGAATAGCGAAGGCACGTACAGCGCGGCATTCAACCCACCCAGCGGGCAACGCGCCGAGCGATATTCGAATGCCTCCACCCCGGCCGCGCGCATGGCACTGCCCAGGCCCTGGGTCAGACGGTAGTCGCGCTTGTCTTCCAGCCGCGCGGCGTGGACGTCGAACGGCGGCGCCTGCAGGCGCACGCCGCGCGTGGCCTGGAAGCGCGCCTCGAACGACGCGTGCTCGGAAAGGATGCGCCCGCTGGGCGGCGGGCTGGCCATGCCCGCCCAGAGCACGAAGCGGTAGTAGGCTGTCTCGGCCATCGCCGTTTCCAGGCGCAGGGCGGCATAGAACAGGCTCGGCTCATGGCGCCGGCCGAAGCGCGAGCCCCAGCGCAGCGGCGGGTAGCGAAACGGCGTCTTCAGCAGGTAGTGCAGCGCCTCGCTGGCCGGCGGCAGGCGCGGCTTGCTGGCCTCGATCAACGCTTCGAGCAGGGCCTGCTCTTCGAGGGTTTCCACCAACTGCATGGTCGCCACCTGCTCCTGGCTCTCGACCAGGCGCACCAGCTTGCCGCGCAGAGGGGCGATGGCTCGCTCACCCTGGCACTCACGCCAGAGTTCGGCGCCGGCGTCGGCAGCCATTCAGACCTTGCCCCGAATGGCGTCGAGGTACTCCACCACCTGCACCAGTCCCTGCACCTGCTCCATCAGTTGCAGCGGCACGCCGCCCAGGTGGTGATTGTCGGTGCGCAGGAAATGCCGCATGTCTTCCAGGCTGCCACCGAACAGGGCGAAGAGCGCGCGATAGACGCGCACCAGCAGCAGCGCCAGTTCGCCGGTCTTGCTGTTCACCCGCAGCCCACCACTCTTCCAGCGGCTCACCGCGCTGCGGTCGACGCCGACGATAGCCGCCAGTTCCTGCTGGGTCATGGCCAGTTGTTCACGGGCCGCCAGCACCGCCTTGGCGAGAACCATGTCGGCCGATGGGGATTCCTGGAGCAGGGCGCTCATGGCACACCTCACTTTCGTGCATGTATGGCAAATCTACCATCAAATGCCGTAATCACACAAAGCAGGCCGTCACCCGGAACGCCCTGCAATGCCTCGAAAATGTATGAAAAGCCTTACAAAACAACTCGACTCTTTACCGGACCTTTACCCCAGGGTCGTGATTTTTCGATTCATACGGCTGTCTGATTCAGTAATCGCACCAGATATCCCGAGAACGGGACGGGGCGCTCCGCGAGCGCCCACCGGGCGTGAACATGCAGAGGAGTACCGTCCATGAAGAAAACCGTAGCCGCGCTCTGCGCCGCGCTGATGATCGGCGCGCCGCTGGCCAGCTTCGCCCAGCCGGGCCCCGGCCAGGGTCAAGGCCCAGGCGGCCAGCAGCAAGGTCGCCCGTACGAGCAATCCCGGCCGCAACAGCAGGGTCGCCCGCAGTCCCAGGCACGCCCGGGGCACGGCCACTCGCAGGGTTACCGCAATCCGGGATACCGCCCGCAGCCGGGCATGCCGGTGCCGCACCAGCAGTGGCAACGCGGCCGCGTGGTGGAACAGGCCTACCGTGGCGACCGCTACTGGGTGACCGACTGGCGCGCCCGCCACCTGTACGCCCCGCCGCGCGACCATCGCTGGCTATACGTCAACGGCGACTACGTGCTGATGGCCATCGCCACCGGCGTGATCGTCAACATCCTCGCCGGCTACTGAGCTGGCGCGGCCCACTCAGGCGCTGGTGCTGACCAGTGAGCCGGCGCCGCCACCGCTGTTGCGAATGGCCTCGGCCAACGCCGCGGCGGTGGACATCATCGCCGCGCTGATGGTCGCGATGCGGCTTTGAATCGCCATCATCGCGGCGGTGCGCTCGGCATCGGACGAATACTGCCGCGCCTGCGCCTGGGCCAACTGCTGCTGGGCCTCCTGCAGCTGCTTCTGCAGCTCCTTGAGGCGATCCTGCAAGCGCTTCACCGTGTCGCTGGCATCGCTGCCCGCGCTGGCGGTGGTGGTGGCGTTCTTGTCCGCACCGCCGACGCGGCCGGCGGAGTGGGTCTGCCCCGCTTCGCCCTGGCTCGTACCGGCGCTCGCACTGGCGCTGGCAGTCGCGGCGCTTCCATCGCCACCGGCGGTGCGCAACTGGCCGACGTAGACCTGACTGGCGGGTGTGAGGGAAAGGCTCATGCCCGATATTCCTTTTTCGGATGTACGCTTTTGTATCGACATTCGTAGGAATACCTTGAAAGAAATTCACCCATCCCCGGCAAAGCCACTAGGATAGGCCCCCTCCAGCCCCATCCCGCGTCGCCATGGACAAGAACCCGCTTCACCAACTGATTCTCGCCCGCCTCGCCGCCGACCTCGACGTGGCGCTGAATGCCGCGCGCACGGCCCACGAAACGGCCACCCACGAGGAAAACGTCGCCGAGAACAAGTACGACACCCTGGGCCTGGAGGCCGCCTACCTGGCTGCCGGGCAATCGCGCCGGGTCGAGGAGATCCGCCAGGCCCTGGCGCTGTTCCAGAACCTGGTGCTGCGCGACTTCGACCCCGAGCAAGGCATCCAGACCAGCGCCCTGGTCGAGCTGGCCGACCCGGAGGATCGCCGCAAGTGGCTGTTCCTCGGTCCCGAGGCGGCCGGCCTGAAGCTCCAGCTGGACGGCCGCGAAGTGCTGGTGATCACCCCGCGCTCGCCCCTGGGCGGCGCCCTGCTGCAACGCCTGCCGGGCGACGAGGTGGCGGTCGGCCAGGGCGCGGCGCGGCAGACCTACGAGATCGTCAGCGTCCACTGACGCGCCACGCCCCGGCGAATCCCGGACTAAGCTCCTAGGCCAGCCGCCGCCTGGCGGCCGACCTCATGAGGAGACGCCATCATGCTGTTCAACTGGTCCGAGTACGTGCCCGCGGTGAAGAAAGCCTTCGGCGCCCTGGGCAAGAAGCACCCGAAGATGATCGCCGCCTACCAGGCGCTGGACGCCGCCGCGGTCGACGGCGACGCCCTGGACGCGAAGACCCGCGAGCTGATTTCCCTGGCGGTGGCCATTACCACTCGCTGCGACGGCTGCATCGGCGTGCACGCCGAGGCCGCGCGCAAGGCTGGCGCCAGCGAAGCCGAAGTGGCCCAGGCGCTGGCCACGGCGATCGCCATGAACGCCGGCGCGGCCTACGTCTATTCGCTGCGCGCGCTGGAAGCCTACGAACAGTCGCAGGCCTGAAGCGCGGCGCGGACAAGGCTTTATCCGCCGGCGGAATTGCGCTATCAGTGGCGCACCCGCCCCACGATGAGCCGCCATGTCCGCGCCCACTCCCAGCTTCTGGAAACTCACCTTCGGCGTCGCCCTCGGTATCTGGCTGGGCTGCGCCGCCGTCGCCTTGAGCGCCGCCCTGCTCTATCGCTGGCTGCCGGAACTGCCCGCGCAGGTGGCCAGCCGGGTGGCGCCGCCTTCGGCGCCAACGCCGCAGAAGGACGCCAGCGAGGCGATGTTCCAGCAGTACCTGGCGAACCAGCGGCAGTTGCAGGCCGAGCAGAACCAGCAGGCCGAGCGCAGCGAACGCGACAAACGCTTCAACAGCGCGCCCTGCCAGTTCTGGCGCCAGCAGTACCAGGTCGACCCCAGCGAGAAGAACCGCCAGAAGATGGACGGCTACTGCGGCTGAACGCTGGGCTCGGCGCCCAGCACGCGATTGCGCCCTTCGCTCTTGGCCCGGTAGAGCGCCTTGTCGGCCTCGTTCAGCCACGCGCTGGCGTCCACCTGGTAGGGGCTGTACGGCGCCACGCCGATGCTCAGGCCTACGGCCAGGTCCGGCGCCAGCTCGTAGCGCTTGTTGGCGAAGCTCTGCCGCAGGCGCTGCATGATCTCCACCGCCAGGCTCTGCGTGGTGCCCGGCAGGATCACGCAGAACTCGTCGCCACCGTAGCGCCCCGGGGTGTCGGACTCGCGCAGCGTGTGGGTGAGCATGCGGCTGAGCTCGGTGATGACCATGTCGCCCAGCACATGGCCGAAACGATCATTGATGTCCTTGAAGCGGTCGATGTCGATCAGCACGACGCAGCCACGGGTGTGCTGCTGGCGGCATTTGAGGAATTCGCTTTCCAGCTGCGCCATCCAGGAACCGTGGTTGAGCAGGCCGGTGAGGCTGTCGGTGCGGCTGACCGCGCGTAGCGCCTGCTTGTGCTCGGACAGCCGCCTGGCCAGGCTGAAGCTGACGCCGCCGACCGCCAACGGGTAGATCACCAGCATCGGCAGGCAGGCGTATACCTGCAGTGGCGTGGCTACCGCGCTGAAGGCTACGCCGAAGCACATCCAGGCCAGCGCGACGCCGAGCAGTTGCGCCACGCAGCCCTTGAGGAAGAAACGCAGGCCACCGGCGGCAATGTTGTCCATCGCCATCATCGACAGGATGGTCACGCTCGGCAGTGGGTTGAGCTGCATCGCCCCGGCCCAGAAACCGCCGAACAGCGAATCCAGCAGCAGGTTGCGGCGCTCCGCGTGATAGGGCGAGAACGAATGGCGCGCCACCTGGTAGGCCAGGTGCGGCCAGAGGAAACCGTTGCCCACCAGCAGCAACCAGGCCCACAGCGGCCGCGACAGAGGCTCCAGCGCCGCCGCCACGCAAAAGAACCCGATGCCCAGGCCGACCATGCGCGGCAGATAAATGCGCCTGGCGAACGACAACCCCTTACCCGCGACAACAGCCATACATCGTCCTGAAACTGGCTTCCACAGGTAAGCACGCTAGCAGATCGCCCGGCGGGCGCCTACGCGCCATGGCGGCGTTTTGACATTATTTATTGAAGGTAGCGCAGGATGTATCAGATGCCGATCAGGCAGTAGCGGATGAGTGCCGCCTCGACGTCCTGCTTCTGCCGGAGGACCAGTTCGACAGCAATCGCGTTGTCGTGCTCGTAGAGTTCGTAGAAGACGCGATAGCCGTCGCAATTGAGCTCACGGTAACGCGTGACGCCCAGATCCCCAGCCTGGCGGCTGACCGGATAACCGACAGGAGCGGCTTGCAATCTTGCCAGGATGACGTCGATCAGGGCATCGATCCTGGCCGCCGCCTCTTCAGCGTCCTGGTATTGCGCCAGGTGATCTTCCTGATCCTGGATACTGAAAGCGGCCGTCTCGGTGAAGCGAACATCGAGCACTGGCATCGGACCTACGCTGGCGAACGTCGCCTGGCCAGACGGGCCTTCAGCTCGTCTGCGGAGCAATGCTTGCCTTCAGAGTATTCGCGCGAGCCCATGGCCAGCAGCTTGACCAACGCGATCGCCTGATCGCGGCGCTTGCGCTCCGCGTAGGACTCCACCACCAGGGTGGGTACACCGTTCTGCGTGATGACCATCGGCTCATCGAGTTCGAGGTCAGCGGCATGCCGCTTCAGGTAGCTGATCGTTTCAACCCGCATGACTGAACCTCCGCAGGACGAGCGCCCGTGATGCCGGCCGAGCAAGGGACATGTCCCAAGACGAAACCAGGCAGGCGTGAGCGGCCAGCGTAGTCCGAATTCAGACTGAATAGCAACCACGGCCCAAGGAAGACCAGGGAGCGTTTGCCCTGAACCTGCCCTAAACCGCCTGCCCGGAAAAGACAAAGCCCCTGAAACTCTATGAGTTTCAGGGGCTTCAGCCATTTCAATAATGGCGGAGAGATAGGGATTTGAACCCTAGGAGCCATTGCTGACTCAACGGATTTCGAATCCGTCCCGTTCGACCACTCCGGCATCTCTCCGTGCGGCGCGCATAATACCAGCTTGATTGCAGAACGCGAAGCTTTCTTTTGAGAAATTTTCGCGTGCTTTCAGATGCTTGCGCGCCTGCGGCAGGTCAGAGCGGGACGCCCAGACGCTGCGCGACTTCTTCGTAGGCTTCGATCACGTCGCCCAGACCCTGGCGGAAGCGGTCCTTGTCCATCTTCTTGCGGGTTTCCTTGTCCCACAGGCGGCAGCCGTCCGGGCTGAATTCGTCGCCGAGGACGATCTGGCCGTGGAACACGCCGAACTCCAGCTTGAAGTCGACCAGCAGCAGGCCGGCGTCGTCGAACAGCTTGTTCAGCACTTCGTTGACCTTGAAGGAGTAGGCCTTCATCTGCGCCAGCTGCTCGAGGGTCGCCCAGCCGAAGGCCTGGACGTGGGATTCATTGATGAACGGATCGCCCAGGGCGTCGTTCTTCAGGAACAGTTCGAAGGTCGGCGGGGTGAGCTGCAGGCCCTCTTCCACGCCCAGGCGGCGTACCAGGCTGCCGGCGGCGTAGTTGCGCACCACGCACTCGACCGGGATCATCGCCAGCTTCTTCACCAGCACTTCGTTGTCGGCCAGCAGCTTGTCGAACTGGGTCGGGATACCCCCTTCTTCCAGCTTCTGCATGATGAAGGCGTTGAACTTGTTGTTCACCATGCCCTTGCGGTCCAACTGTTCGATGCGCTTGCCGTCGAACGCCGAGGTGTCGTTGCGGAACAGCAGGACGAGGCGGTCGGGGTCGTCGGTGGTGTAAACCGATTTGGCCTTGCCGCGATAGAGTTCTTCGCGTTTTTCCATGATGGGCTCCGCTTGCTAGGTTGGTAGGGGGTCAGGCGATCTCGCGCCAGTCCAGCCCCGAATGCTGATCGGCTACCTGCAGCCAGTCCGGGTCGCACCCCAGGGTGTCGACGAAACATTGCCGGGCCAACTGCGGCGTGTTGTTCTTTTCGCTGAGGTGGGCCAGCACCAGGTGCTGCAACCCTTCCCAGCCCAGTTCCGCGACGAATTCGGCGGCCTGGCGGTTGTTCAGGTGTCCCCACTGGCCGCCCACGCGGACCTTCAGCGGGTAAGGATAGGGGCCTCGCGAAAGCATCTCGCTGTCGTGGTTGGCCTCCACTACCAGGGCATCCAGGCCACGATAGCACTCCAGCACCTCGGCGGTGACGCTGCCCAGGTCGGTGAGCTGGCCGAACCGCCGCCGGCCATCGGAAATCACGTATTGCAGGGGTTCGCGGGCATCGTGGGCCACGGCCACCGCGGTCACTTCCAGTCCCTTCAGCTGCAGGCGGTCACCGCCCTTGAGCAGCCCCGCCGGTTGCAGCGGCTTGCGCAGCCCCCGCAGGGTGCCATCGCTGAGGTACACGGGAATGCCGTGGTGTCGAGCCAGCAGTTCTACGCCATGGACATGATCGGCGTGCTCGTGGGTCACCAGGATCGCGTCCAGCTCGCCGGGTTGCACACCCAGGCGAGCCAGACGCTTGATGGTCTCACGCAGCGGAAAGCCGCAATCGATCAGTACCCGGGTGTCAGAGCTGCTCACCAAGGCCGAATTGCCCCGGCTTCCGCTCCCCAGGACCGCGAAACGCATTGCGCATGCTCTCTTCGAGTTTTTCCAGGACGCTCTGCGCCACATCGTTCGGCGCGGAGGTGTTGATGTCCTTGTCGAGGGTGACCTGCACGGTGTTGTTCACCGTGGTCAGGCGCACCTGGTAGCGCTGCGCCTTGGCGTCTTCCTCGGCCTTGGCCTTCTCTTCGCTGGCGCCGAACAGGCGGCTGAAGAAGCCCGGCTTCTTCGCCTCTTCCAGCTTCTTCGCGCCCTCGGCGACGTTGACGTAGTACACGCCAAGGCTGCGGTTGAGGTCGTCGACGCGAATGTCGGCGCGCTCCAGGGCGCGGCCGACGCTGACCCAGGCGCGGTCGAAGTCGGAGTCCAGGCTCAGCATCGGGTTGCCGTTGCCGTCCTTCTCCAGCACTACGCTGCCGGGGGTGTCGTAGGTCGAATGCGCCGCCAGCAGCGACACCGAACCGCCCTTCTCGGCGCTGCTGGCCATGTTGGCGAGCATTTCGTCGAGCAGCGCGGCGTCCAGCGCCGGCACGGCCGGCTTGCTCGGCCAGTCCTGGCTGGCGCTGCTGCCGGCCGGACGGGTTTCGCTGAGGACGTAGACTTCACTGGTGTTGGTCTGCACGCCCGGCTCGATGCGCACGCGAACGCGCGCCTCGCTGCTCGGGTCGACGCCGGCCACGCGGCTGCCCAGGCGACGCGCCAGGGGCGCGGAGAGCTGCGACAGCGGCTGCCAGTTGGTGGAGAACTCGCCCGTCTGCGGACGCTCGTCGGCGAAGCTGAAGCCATTGTCCTGGAAGAACTGGTGGGCCACCGGCCAGACTTCGGCCGGCGGGCGCTGGGCGATCAGCCAGCGCGAGTCGCCGCTCTTCTGCAGGCTGTAGTCGCTGGAGCTGGTGGCGTTGGCCAGCGGCACCGGGCGCGGCACTTCGAACTCGCCGGCCTTCTCGTGGCTGTCGGCGATGTTCATCGGGATCGGCAGCAGCGGGTCGAGCGGTTTGCTCTGCAACCCTTCAGGCACCTTCATCGGCCCGGTCTGACGGGAGTCGAGATAGTCGGTGCCACGGTCACGGAAGTAACCATCCTTGCCCCACAGCCAGCCGCAGCCGGAGGTATTGCCAATGACCAGGGCGAGCGCGGTCAGTCCTGCCAGTCGCTTCATGCGCAATCTTCCTCGAATCAGGCCAGGATGCCGGTCTGGCGCATGGCCTGACGCAGCGGCTCGTGGCAACGCGGGCTGAGCCAGGTCAGAGGCAGGCGGATGCCCTCCGGGATCAGACCCATTTCGTGCAGGGCCCATTTCACCGGAATCGGGTTGGATTCGATGAACAGCGTCTTGTGCAACGGCATCAGGCGGTCGTTGATGGCGCGGGCGGCGGCGGCGTCACCGCGCATGGCGGCGGCGCACAGCTCGCTCATGGCGCGCGGGGCGACGTTGGCGGTCACCGAGATGTTGCCCTTGCCGCCCATCAGCATTAGCTCGACGGCGGTGGCGTCGTCGCCGGAGTAGACCAGGAAGTCCTGGCCCACGCGCTCCAGCACTTCCTTGGCGCGCTGCAGGTCGCCGGTGGCTTCCTTGATGCCGATGATGTTCGGCACCTTGGACAGGCGCTCGACGGTTTCCGGCAGCATGTCGCAGGCGGTACGGCCCGGCACGTTGTAGAGGATCTGCGGGATGGCCACGGCTTCGGCGATGTGGCGGAAGTGCTGGTACAGGCCTTCCTGGGTCGGCTTGTTGTAGTACGGGGTGACCAGCAGGCAGGCGTCGGCGCCGCCGCTCTTGGCCGCCTCGGTCAGCTCGACCGCTTCGCGGGTGGAGTTGGCGCCGGTACCGGCGATCACCGGGATACGGCCCTTGACCTGATCCACCACGCGGCGGATGACCTCGAGGTGTTCGTTGACGTCGAGGGTGGCCGATTCACCCGTGGTGCCGACCGCTACGATGGCATTGGTGCCTTCCTGCAGGTGGAAGTCCACCAGCTTGGCGAGGCTGTCCCAGTCCAGTCGACCCTGAGCATCGAAGGGGGTGACCAGCGCCACCATACTGCCCGCAATCATGCAACCGCTCCTGCCGGAAAAAGAAAGCCGTAATGGTACTGGTGCCACCTGCCTTGCACAAGCTGAGCGCGGCGCCTGGCGCACGCCGGACATTCCCCTGGCGGCCGCTTTTCGCTACCCTTTCTCCTTTGTCGACGCGGCCCGCTTGGCCGCCCATCCCAGGAAAGCTGCATGTCCGCCTCCCACCCCCGTGAACAATTCCTGCTGATCAGCGCCCTGGGGCCCAACCCCATGGACCTGACCAGCGTGCTCTGCCGCACCTGCGTGGACAACCGCTGCTCGGTTGTCAGCAGCCGCCTGACGCGCCACGGCGAGTTCAGCGCGCTGGTCCTGCAGGTATCCGGCAGCTGGGACGCCCTGGCCCGACTCGAAGGCGGCCTGCCGGCGCTGGCAAAACGCCACAGCTTCACCCTCAGCGTCACCCGCAGCAACGCCCACGTCACCCGCGCCCAGGCGCTGCCCTACGTGGCCTACGTCAGCGCGGTGTACCGCCCGGACATCCTCAACGAGCTGTGCCAGTTCTTCATCGACCACAACATCGAGCTGGAGAACCTGACCTGCGACACCTACCAGGCGCCGCACACCAACACCAGCATGCTCAACGCCACCATTACCGTGACGCTGCCGGCCGGCACCCAGATCAGCTGGCTGCGCGACCAGTTCCTCGACTTCGCCGACGCGCTGAACCTCGACGCACTGATCGAACCCTGGCGCCCGCAGCACCCGTAACAGGAGACCCCCATGGCTGTCGAACTCGACCAACCCGTCGCCGATTTCCAGGCCGCGGCCACCAGCGGCCAGCAGGTGCAGCTCTCGGCCCTGAAGGGCCAGCAGGTGGTGCTGTATTTCTATCCCAAGGACAGCACCCCCGGCTGCACCACCGAAGGCCAGGGCTTCCGCGACAAGATCGAGGCCTTCGCCAAGGCCAACACCCTGATCTTCGGCGTCTCCCGCGACGGCCTTAAATCCCACGAGAACTTCAAGGCCAAGCAGTGCTTCCCCTTCGAGCTGATCAGCGACAAGGACGAAGCGCTCTGCCAGCTGTTCGACGTGATCAAGCTGAAGAAGCTCTACGGCAAGGAATACCTGGGCGTGGACCGCAGCACCTTCCTGATCGACGCCAAGGGCGTGCTGCGCCGCGAATGGCGCGGGGTCAAGGTGCCCGGGCACGTGGACGCGGTGCTCGCCGCGGCCGAGGAACTGGCCAAGGCCTGAGTTCCGCCCGCATGCAAAAGGCCGCTCGAGAGCGGCCTTTTTCATTTACATCAGCGGGCTGACCTGTGGCTGCGGCTCCGGCTGCCGCGGCCAGGCGTCGAGCACGGCCTTGACCAGGGTCGCCAGGGGAATGGCGAAGAACACCCCCCAGAAGCCCCACAGGCCGCCGAACAGCAACACCGCGCAGATGATCGCCACCGGGTGCAGGTTCACCGCCTCGGAGAACAGTAGCGGCACCAGCACGTTGCCGTCCACCGCCTGGATGATCGCGTGGACCGCCATCAGGTAGATGAACTGGTCGCCCCAGCCCCACTGGAAGAACGCGATCATCGCCACCGGCACCGTGACCACCACCGCGCCTATGTAAGGCACCACCACCGACAGGCCGACCAGCAGCGCCAGCAGCGCCGGGTAGTTGAGCCCGAGCACGACGAAGGCCAGGTAGGTGGCGCCGCCGGTGATGAGGATCTCAATGACCTTGCCGCGGATGTAGTTGGCGATCTGCTTGTCCATCTCCGCCCACACCTGCTTCATCAGCCCGCGCTCGCGCGGCAGGTAGCTGTGGAACCAGTCGTAGAAGCGCCGGCGGTCCTTGAGGAAGAAGAACACCAGGATCGGCACCAGCACCAGGTAGATCATGATGTTGACCAGCACCGGCAGGCCCGAGAGCGAGAACGTGAGCGCCCACTGGCCGACCTGGCCGAGTTCGTTGCGGGCGGTGTCGATCAGCTTCAGCACCTGTTCCTCGGTGACCATCGAGGGGTAGCGCTCGGGCAGCATCAGCAGCACCGACTGCCATTCGCCGAGCATCCGCGGCAACTCGTTGAGCAGGGTGAACAGCTGTTTCCAGATCAGCGGCACCAGCACCAGCAGGAACAGCGCGAGCATGCCCAGGAACAGCACGTAGACCAGCCACAGGGCGAACAGCCGGGGCACTCGCAGGCGCTCCAGGTGGCCCTGCAGGCCCTTGATCAGGAAGGCGATGACCATGGCCGCGAGTACCGGCGCGAGCATGCTGCCGAAGGCCAGGATGACGGTGAAGCCAAGCGCCAGGATGACGGCCAGTACCACTGCCTCCTCATCGGAGAAGTAGCGCTGCATCCAGCCTTGCAGAACTTTGAGCATCGGGTTTCCTGCGGACGAAAGGGGCGCCATCCCGGGCGCCCGGAAGCGGGCTATTTCTTACGCAACCAATAGCGGAACAGGCCGTCTTCGACCTCTTCGCGCAGCAATTGGTGCCCCGCCAGCTGGGCGAAGGCGCGGAAATCGCGCTGCGAACCGGCGTCGGTGGCGGTGACCTTGAGCACCTGGCCGCTGGCCAGGCGGTTGAGTTCCAGCTTGGCCTTGAGCAGGGGCAAGGGACAATTGAGACCGCTGGCGTCCAGTTCCGCGTCACAAGGGATTTCGGCGGACGAGACAGATGGCATGGCGAAAGCTCCGCGTTGGGCGCCCAAGGATACCGAATCCGTTGGAAAACTGACCACCCGGCGCGCCCGCGCTTTCCTTAAGCAAACCTTCAGGCTCGCGGCCTACAAGGAAAGTAGCGCGCAGCCACGGCGCGCCCGCGCCGCCACGACCTAGGCAGTGGCGACGAGCTGCGGCTAAAGTAGTGGCTTTCCCGGAACGAGCTCCCTGTACATGAAAGTACTGCGCCCCGCCCTGCTGTCGCTTGCCTGCCTGCTGGCCATGCCCACGCAGGCCGACGACCTGCCCGCTCTGGGCGACTCCAGCTCGGCCATCGTCTCCCCGGAACAGGAGTTCCAGCTCGGTCGCGCCTGGTTGAGCATGCTGCGCAACCAGGTCGAAACCATCAACGACGCGCAGCTCAAGGACTTCGTCGAGTCCAGCGTCTATCGCCTGGCGGAAACCAGCGACCTGCAGGACCACCGCCTGGCGTTCATCATGATCAAGGACCCGCAGATCAACGCCTTCGCCGCGCCCGGCGGGGTCATCGGGGTCAACGGCGGCCTGTTCCTCTACGCCCAGACCGAAGGCGAATACGCCGCGGTGCTGGCCCACGAACTCGGCCACCTGATCCAGCGCCACTTCGCCCGTGGCCTGGAGGCGCAGAAACAGATGCAGGTGCCGGTGATGGCGGCCATGCTCGCCGGCATCATCGCCGCGGCGGCCGGCGCCGGCGACGCCGGCATCGCCGCCATCGCCTCGACCCAGGCGGCGGCGATCCAGAACCAGCTGCGCTTCTCCCGGCAGAACGAGCAGGAAGCCGACCGCGTCGGGGTGACCAACATGGTCCGCGCCGGCTACGACCCGCGCTCCATGCCGACCATGTTCGAGCGCCTGGCGCGGCAGTACCGCTACGACGCGCGGCCGCCGGAATTCCTCCTCACCCACCCGGTGACCGACTCGCGTATCGCCGACACCCGCAACCGCGCCGAGCAGTACCCGCAGGGCGGCAAGGAAGACTCGCTGCGCTACCAGCAGATGCGCGCCCGCGTGCAGCTGATCTTCGAAGAGACCCCGGGCATCGCCGGCAAGCGTTTCCGCGCCATGCTCGACGACAATCCCAAGCTCGACGCCGCGCGCTACGGCCTGGCGCTGTCGCAGATCCGCGTCGGCCAGCTCAACGACGCCCGCGCCACCCTGCAGCCGCTGCTGGCCGGGGCGCCCAACGACGTCGCCTACAACCTCGCCCAGGTCGATCTC
Organism: Pseudomonas citronellolis; assembly: GCF_029335315.1. Lineage (GTDB taxonomy): Bacteria > Pseudomonadota > Gammaproteobacteria > Pseudomonadales > Pseudomonadaceae > Pseudomonas > Pseudomonas citronellolis_A. The sequence continues at coordinate 22,955 of NZ_JARJLT010000331.1, read as the reverse complement.
GACATCACCTCGAACAAGCTCGGCGACGCCCTGTCGCGGGTCCAGCGCCTGCTTGGCCAGTACCCCGGCAACTACCCGCTGATCCAGGCCCAGACCGACATCCTGCTCAAGCAGAACAAGGCCGCCGAGGCCGAGAAGATCCTGCTCAAGCTGAGCCAGGACCGCCCGCTGGACCCGGACGTGTGGAGCCGCCTGGCCGACGCCCGGACCATCGACGGCAACGCCATCGGCGTGCACCAGGCGCGCGCCGAGTACCTGGCGCTGACCGGCGACTACCCCTCGGCCATCGAGCAACTGGACTTCGCCAAGCGCCGCGCCGCCGGCAACTTCACCCTGGCGGCCAAGCTGGACGCGCGCCAGCAGGCGTTCCGCGAGCAGGAGAAGATCCTCAAGGAAATGATGCGCGGCTGAGGCACCGGCCGGCGCGTGGCAGCCTACCCACAGGGCGGCGGATAACCGCGAACGGTTATTCGCCCTACGCCCCCACGCCACGCCCCCGTAGGGCGCATAACGCCTACGGCGTTATCCGCCATCGCCCCGGGCGCCGCTGTTCCTCCTGCTGCCGGATGCAATCCCGTAGGAGCGGGCCATGCCCGCGACTCGCGCCCAGGGCGCGCTCCTATGGGAAAGCCTCATGGCCTATGTGACGGAAACGAAAAAGCCCGGCGGATGCCGGGCTTTTTCATGTGCGCCGCAAGGCTCAGGCGTTGCCCGCCACCTTCAGCTTGGCCGCCTGGGTGAATTCCAGCATGCGCTTGAGCGGGCGGATGGCCCGGGGAATCAGCGCCGGGTCGACGAAGATCTCGCCGCTGCCTTCCTTCAGGCAGGCCAGGGTGCGCTCCAGGGTGTTCATGGCCATCCACGGGCAGTGCGCGCAGCTGCGGCAGGCCGCGCCGTTGCCGGCGGTGGGTGCCTCGATGAATTCCTTGTCCGGGCACAGCTGCTGCATCTTGTAGAAGATGCCGCGGTCGGTGGCGACGATGAAGCGCTTGTTCGGCAGGGTCTGCGCCGCCTTGATCAGCTGGCTGGTGGAGCCCACCGCGTCGGCCAGGTCGACCACCGCCTCGGGCGATTCCGGGTGGACCAGGATGGCCGCGTCCGGGTACAGCGCCTTGAGGTCTTCCAGCTGCTTGGCCTTGAACTCCTCGTGGACGATGCAGGCGCCGTCCCAGAGCAGCATGTCGGCACCGGTCTCGCGCTGGATGTAGCGGCCCAGGTGCTGGTCCGGGGCCCAGAGGATCGGCTCGCCGTTATCCATCAGGTGCTCGACGATCTCCACCGCGCAGCTGGAGGTCACCACCCAGTCGGCGCGCGCCTTCACCGCCGCCGAGGTGTTCGCGTAGACCACCACGGTGCGTTCCGGATGCTGGTCGCAGAAGGCCGAGAACTCGTCCACCGGGCAGCCCAGGTCGAGGGAGCAGGTGGCCTCCAGGGTCGGCATCAGCACGCGCTTCTCGGGGTTGAGGATCTTCGCCGTCTCGCCCATGAAGCGCACCCCGGCCACCACCACGGTCTGCGCCGCGTGCTGGTTGCCGAAGCGGGCCATCTCCAGGGAGTCGGAGACGCAACCGCCGGTTTCCTCGGCCAGGGCCTGGATCACCGGGTCGCAATAGTAGTGCGCCACCAGCACGGCGTTCTGCGCCTTGAGCTCGGCGGCGATGGCCTGGCGGTACTCGGCTTCCTCGGCGGCGCTGAGCACGCGCGGCTGCTTGGCGGCGAGATGGGCCTGGACCAGGAGGCGTTCGGAAATCTGCGTCATGTCTTCACTGCACCTGCGGGGTACGACTGCACTTTGCGGCGATTCTACCTCGCCGCGCCAGCGAGCGCGCGATCTTGCGGGGAAAGCCGCCGGGAGGCAAGCGCCCGCCGACCGCGTGAACTTGTCGCATTCCATCAAGAGCGAGCGTTTGGCGTCACCTAGATTGCTTGTGCAGCGAGCCCCCATTCCGAGGGGCGATGCCTGGAGGAGACCAGACATGCAATCCATCGAGCAGATCAAGCAGAGCACTCCCGTGGAAGGCTGGGCCGAGCAGCGTCCGGAGGAGGCCTTCACCCTCCCCTCGCGCTACTTCTTCGACCAGGGCATCTTCGCCGCCGAGCGCGAGCGCATCTTCATGAGCGCCTGGCACCTGGCCGGGCACCGCAACGAGTTCGCCGAGCCCGGACAGTTCGTGGTCTGCGACATCTTCGACCAGAGCGTGGTGGTGGCCTGCGGCAACGACGGCAAGATCAACGCCTTCCACAACGTCTGCCAGCACCGCGGCAACCGCCTGCTGAACGTCCGTCGCGGCGCCGACACCCGCGTACTGCGCTGCGCCTACCACTCCTGGTGCTACGAGATGGACGGCAGCCTGCGCAGCGCGCCGCGCAGCGAGCGGCTGATCGCCTTCGACAAGCAGCAGTTCAACATTCCCAAACTGCGCGTCGAGGAACTGGGCGGCTTCGTCTACTTCAACTTCGACGCCGAGGCGCCGTCGATGGCCGAGCTGTTCCCCGGCGCCGACCAGGAAATGCGCGAGGTATTCCCCGACCTCGGGCGGATGCGCCTGATCGAGGAGCAGGACGTGATAGTCCCGGCCAACTGGAAGGTCATCATGGACAACTCCATCGAGGGCTATCACTTCAAGCTCTCCGGGCCCTGCCACATCGACCTGGCCAAGCTGATCGACTTCAAGGGCTACCGCTTGACCAAACGCGACAACTGGTGGACCTACATCGCTCCGGCCAACCTCGCCGCCGAGGAAGCCTACGGCGTACCGCTGAACGGCCCGCGCAACCCCAACGAGCGCTTCTTCAACATCGGCTTGTGGCCGAACAACACCTTCTACACCTTCCCGTTCTCCGAGTTCCTCGGCACCTTCGTGATGATCCCGCTGGACGCCGAGCGCTCGCTGCTGCGCTTCGGCTACTACAGCCCCCACGAGGAAGTGCCGGCGGTGTCCCACGCCTGCATGAAGTGGATGAACGAGGAACTCGGCCCGGAAGACATCGAGCTCAACGTCACCGTGCAGAAGGGCCTGCATTCGCTCGGCTACGACCAGGGCCGCTACATGATCGACGCCGAGCGCAGCAACGAGAGCGAACACCTGGTGCACCACTTCCACAAGCTGGTGTTCAACGGCATCCGCTGAGGAGACAGGCCATGCTCGCCAAGGAGTACGACTACGTCATCGTCGGCGCCGGCTCGGCCGGCTGTGTGCTGGCCCGGCGCCTGGGCGCGGACCCGGCGCTGCGCATCCTGGTGCTGGAATCCGGCCCGCCGGACCGCAGCTGGACCATCGACATGCCCTCGGCGGTCGGCATCGTGGTCGGCGGCACGCGCTACAACTGGAGCTACACCAGCGAGCCGGAGCCGTGGCTGGACGGTCGGCGCATCGGCACGCCGCGCGGGCGCACCCTCGGCGGCTCCTCGTCGATCAACGGCATGGTCTACATCCGTGGCCACGCCCGCGACTACGACGGCTGGGCCGCGCGCGGCTGCGACGGCTGGAGCTACCGCGAGGTGCTGCCCTACTTCATCCGCGCGCAGACCCACCGCGACGGCGCCGACGCCTATCGCGGCGGCGACGGCCCGCTGCACGTCACCCCCGGCGACACCTCGCCACCCCTGTGCCGGGCCTTCCTCGACGCCGGCCAGGAAGCCGGCTACGGCTACAGCGCCGACCTCAACGGCCAGCGCCAGGAAGCCTTCGGCCCGGTGGACCGCACCACCCGCGACGGCAAGCGCTGGAGCACCGCGCGCGGCTACCTGGCCGAGGCCCTGGCCGGCGGCAACGTCACGGTGGCGACCTCGGCGCTGAGCCGGCGCATCCTCTTCGACGGCGACGCGGCCTGCGGCGTGGAGTTCGAGATGGACGGCGAGCTGCGCCAGGTCCGCGCGCGCCGCGAGGTGCTGCTGTGCGCCGGGGCGATCAACTCGCCGCAGCTGCTGATGCTCTCCGGCGTCGGCCCGGCCGAGGCGCTGCAACGCCTGGGCATCCGCCCGCTGCGCGACCTGCCCGGCGTCGGCCAGCGCCTCAACGACCACCCGGACACCGTGGTGCAGTACCGCTGCAAGCGCCCGGTGAGCATCTACCCCTGGACCCGCGCGCCAGGCAAATGGCTGGTGGGCGCGCGCTGGTTCGCCCGCCATGATGGCCTGGCGGCCAGCAACCACTTCGAGGCTGGCGCGTTCATCCGCTCGCGGGCCGGCGTCGAGCACCCCGACCTGCAACTGACCTTCATGCCCCTGGCGGTACAGCCGGGCAGCGTCGACCTGGTGCCAGACCACGCCTTCCAGGTGCACATCGACCTGATGCGCCCGACCAGCCTGGGCAGCGTCAGCCTGGCCAGCGCCGATCCGCGCCAGGCGCCGCGCATCCTCTTCAACTACCTGAAGACCGCGCGCGACCGCGAGGACATGCGCGCCGGCGCCCGCCTGGTGCGCGAGGTGCTGGCGCAGCCGGCCCTGCGCGCCTACGCCGGCGAAGAACTGGTGCCCGGCGCCGACCAGCTCGACGACGCCCAGCTGGACGCCTGGGCGCGGCGGGTCACCGAGACCGGCTACCACGCCAGCGGCACCTGCAAGATGGGCCCGGCCGGCGACCCCGAGGCGGTGGTCGACGCCCAGCTGCGCGTGCACGGCCTGCGCGGGCTGCGGGTGGTGGACGCGTCGATCATGCCGGAGATCGTCAGCGGCAATACCAACGCGCCGACGGTGATGATCGCCGAGAAGGCCAGCGACCTGATCCTCGGCAAGCCGCCGCTGGCGCCCAGCGACGCGGCGGTCTGGCTGCACCCGCGCTGGCGCGAGTGCCAACGCTGAATCGCCGCTTGCCAAACCCGGCCCACTGCCTTTGCATAAGGGCGGTGGGCCTTTCCCATCCACGCGGCGCCGGCCGATGCAGCCGGCGCCCAGCAGAGTGCCGGATGCAGCCATGAACACCCCCGAGCGCGCCGACTGGCCGCCCCTCGCCCGCGAGCCCCTGCGCATCGGCATCCTGCTGCTGCCGTGCTTCTCCAACTTCGGCCTGGCGGCGCTGATCGAGCCGCTGTCGATCGCCAACTGGCTGGCCCAGCGCAAGCTGTTCGACTGGACCCTGCTGTCGCTCGACGGCAAGCCGGTGCCGGCCAGCAACGGTTTGCTCGCCGCCGCCCAGCAAGGCATCGGCGAGCCGGGCGAGTTCGACGTCTGCGCGGTGATCGCCAGCTTCGACGTGCACCGCCACGCCCGTGACACCGCGCTCAAGGCCTGGCTCAAGCGCCAGGCGGCGTTCGGCGCGGTGCTGATGGGCATCGAGACCGGCAGCGAACTGCTCGCCGCCGCCGGTGTGCTCGACGGCCACCCCGCCGCGGTGCACTGGGACAACCTGCAGGGCTTCCAGGAAAGCTACCCGCGCGTGCAGGCCCGCGCGCAGCTCTATTCGGCCGGGCGCAAGCGCCTGACCTGTGCCGGCGCCACCGCCGTGCTGGACATGCTGCTGGGCTGGCTGGAGGGCGTGGCCGGCGCCGGCCTGGCTCGCGAGGTGGCGATGCACATGCTGGTGGAGCGCGTGCGCGAACCCCAGGCCAGCCAGATCAGCGGCTTCCAGCACCGCCTGCACGCCCAGGCCGGGCGCCTGGGGCGGGCCATCGCGCTGATGGAGCAGAACCTGGAGGAGCCGCTGGGCTGCGAGGAACTGGCGGCGCGGGTCGGCCTGTCGCGCCGGCAGCTGGAACGGCAATTCATGCAGCACACCGGGCTGACGCCGCTGAAGTACTACCTGTCGCTGCGCCTGGCGCGCGCCCACAACCTGCTCCAGCAGACGCGCATGAGCGTCGCCCAGGTCGCCGCCAGCGCCGGCTTCGGCTCCATGGAGCACTTCTCCCGCGCCTACCGCGCGCGCTTCGGTTGCCCGCCGAGCAGCGACCGCTCGCAAAGCCTGGAAGCGCCGGTCATGCGCCAGCCGCTGGCGCACGACCGGCTGCCGGCTCAGCTGCGGTAGTCCGGCTCTTCCCGTTCGAGGATGTCCTGCAGCGCGGCGAAGTGGCGCTGGGCGAAGTCCGGGTAGTCCAGCCACTGCTGCGCGGTCTTGCGCGCCACCGCGTCGCTGGTGACACGCAGCGGGCGGCCGCTGGCCAGGGCGGTGAGATACACCTCGCAGGCGCGCTCGAAGTAGTAGAGGTCATCGAAGGCCTGGGCCACGCTCGGCGCCGCCACCAGCACGCCATGGTTGCCCATCAGCAGGATCGGCTTGTCGCCCAGCAGGCGGCTGACCCGCTCGGCCTCATCGCCCAGGCCCATGCCGTCGAAGCCTTCGTCGATGACCACGCGCTCGAAGAAGCGCATGGAGTTCTGCTCGATCGGCGGCAGCCGCGAATCGGCCAGGCAGGCCAGCGCGGTGGCGTACTTCGAATGCACATGGAGGATGCAGCGCGCGTGCGGATGGCGCCGGTGCAGCGCGCCGTGCAGGGCCCAGGCGGTGATGTCGGGGGCGTCCGGGCGGTCCAGCGCGCTGGGGTCGTCGGCGTCCAGCAACAACAGGTCGCCGGCGCGCAGGCGCGAGAAGTGGCGGCCGTAGGGGTTGATCAGGAAGCGCCGGCCGTCCTCCGACACGGCCAGGCTGAAGTGGTTGGCGATGGCCTCGTGCAGGCCCAGGCGCGCGGCCCAGCGAAAGGCGCAGGCCAGTTCGGCGCGGGCCTGGGCGTGGGCCCCGGGGAAGGCGATGGCTTCGGTGTGCATGGCGGCTCCTCGGCGACGGGCGCGTCCGACGGGCGCGCATCCATTGGCCCGAGTCTAGGGAGCCGGCCGCCGAGGGCTTGACCGGATGCGACGGCGGCTGTCGCGAAGGCTCTGCAGCGGGCCTCACGCGCCTGCCCTGCGGGCATATTTTGCATGCCGGCCAGGCATGAGGACCTGGCACAGCCCCGGCAAGGCCTTGCGCCACGCGGGCTGCAGCGATGCCGGCGAGTCTCTTATTCCTAAATGAGATTTAAATAAGGCAAACAATTACTTTAACAACTAAGACGCTCCGCCAATCATCCAGCCCGAACACCGCGCCACTTGCAGGCGCCAAGCACGCTGGAAACCGAGGAGATCGTCAATGGCCAATCCCCAGCACGCCACCGCGCAGGAGCTGCTCCGGCGCTCAGCGCCCGGCGGCGATATGGTCGAGCTGGGCCGGCCGCTGCGCCCGCCGCTGCAACTGGTACGCCACGTACCGGCGAAGCCGTCGGCGCTGAGCCGTCGCGAGGCCGTACTGCTCGGCCTGCTGATCCTGACCCTGCACGGCGCCGTGGCCTACTGGCTGAGCCAGCAGCCGACGCCGAAGCTGCCCGAGGTGCCGCCGCAGGTACCGCCCATGACCATCGAGTTCAGCGCCCCCACTCCGCCGGTGGTGGAACCGCCGCCGCCCGAGCCGACCCCGCCGGTGGTGGAAGAACCGCCGCCGCCCGTGGTGGACGAAAACGCGGTGAAACCGCCGCCGCCCAAACCCGTGCCCAAGCCCAAGCCGAAACCGGTGGCCAAGCCCGTTCCCAAGCCGGTGCCACAGCCGCCGGCGCCGCCCAAGGCGGAAGCCCCACCAACACCGCCCGCGCCCCCGGCTCCGCCGGCGCCGGCCCCGGTGACGCCGCCGTCGGCCCACGCCGGCTACCTGCACAACCCGGCGCCGGAATACCCGGCCCTGGCGCAGCGACGCGGCTGGGAAGGCACGGTGCTGCTGCGCGTCCACGTGCTGGCCAGCGGCGGCCCGAGCGAGATCCAGATCCAGACCTCCAGCGGCCGCGAGGCCCTCGACCAGGCGGCGATCAAGGCCGTGCAGCGCTGGAAATTCGTACCCGCCAAACGCGGCGACGTGGCCCAGGACGGCTGGGTCAGCGTGCCCATCGACTTCAAGCTGAATTGATTAGCGACCCGATCGCACAGGAGATAACACCATGAGTCTGCCCCTCAACCCCGTGGAATCCGTCGAAGGCGCGGTGATCTGGCTGCTGGCCGGCTTCTCCGTCCTGACCTGGAGCCTGGCCCTGGTCAAGGGCATCCAGTTCGGCCGCCAGAAGAGCCAGGACCGGCGCTTCCAGAAGCAGTTCTGGGGCGCCACCAGCCTCGAATCGGCCGGCGAGCAGTCCGCCGAGCAGCCCGGCGCCGGCGCCCGCGTGGCCCAGGCCGGGTTCGCCGCGATCCAGGTGCCGGACGGCAACCAGCACGACCTGGCCCAGTCGATCAACCACCAGGACCGCCTGGAGCGCGCCCTGCGCCAGCAGATCCAGCGCGAGCGGCGCTCCCTGGAATCCGGCCTGGCGGTGCTCGCCTCGATCGGCTCCACCTCGCCCTTCATCGGCCTGTTCGGCACCGTGTGGGGCATCATGGAAGCACTCAAGGGCATCAGCGCCGCCGGCTCGGCGAGCCTGGAAACCGTGGCCGGGCCGATCGGCTCGGCGCTGATCGCCACCGGCGTCGGCATCGCCGTCGCGGTCCCCGCGGTGCTCATCTACAACTACTTCCTGCGCCGCCTGAAGCTCACCGCGGCCGACCTCGACGACTTCGCCCACGACTTCTACAGCCTCGCGCAGAAGAGCGCCTTCCGCGTCATCGTGCACCCCGCCGCAGCGCGCAAGCCGGCGGCCGGCAAGAACGTGAAGGAGGCGAGCTGAGATGGCCTTCTCGACCCAGGACAGCGACGAGGTTCTCTCCGAGATCAACGTGACCCCGCTGGTGGACGTGATGCTGGTGCTGCTGGTGGTGTTCATCGTCACCGCGCCGCTGCTCACCAACGCCATCCCGATCAACCTGCCGAAGACCGAGTCGGTGGCCCCGCCGGAGCAGAAAGACCCGCTGGTGGTGAGCATCGACGGCGCCGGCAAGTGGTTCATCAACAAGGATGAGATCCAGCCGGAACTGCTCCAGGGCAACCTGGCGGCGGCCAAGGCCAAGGAACCCGAACTGCGTGTGCAACTGCAGGCCGACGAGGGCGTGAACTATGGCCAGGTGGCCAAGGCCATGGCCTCCATCGAGAAGGCCGGCATCACCAAACTGGCGGTGATCACCGCCCGCTGACCGAGTTTCATCGCGTTACCCCACGTCTTCAAGGTCGCTTTCTTCAACTCAGGCAGGGGAAAGCGGCCTTTTTTTATCCCCCCCCCAAGGAGCCCTTGCATGACCACCCTGTACATCGCCCCCGGCGCCTGCTCGTTCGCCGCCCACGTCCTGGTGCACGAACTGGAGCTGCCGATCCCGGTCGAGAGCGTGACCCTGCGCACGCCCGACGCCAGCATCCTCAAGGTCAACCCGCTGGGCCGGGTGCCGGCACTGCAGCTGGAGAACGGCACCCTGATCACCGAGAACGTCGCCATCCTGCCGTTCCTCGCCGACCTGCGCCCCGGCACCCCGCTGTTCGCCGAGCAGGGCAGCGTCGAGCGCGCGCAGATCCAGTCCTGGCTCGGCTACTTCGCCACCGAACTGCACAGCGCCGCCTTCCGCCCGCTGAACCGCCCGGAACGCTACTCGGCCGACGAACAGGCGCACCCGGGCATCCGCGCCCAGGCCCGCATCCAGCTGTTCAAGGCCCTGGAGCCGATCGACCGGCACCTGGCCGGCAAGGACTACCTGGTGGGCGGGCGCTTCACCATCGCCGACGCCTACCTCGGCGTGTTCGCCGGCTGGATCGGCCGCATCGGCGGCGAGTTCGAACAGCTGCGCGAACTGGCCCGCTTCAGCGCCGCCTACCGCGAACGTCCCTCGGTGCAGCGGACGCTGAAGGCCGAGGGGTTCTGACCGATCATCGCGGACAACGCTGCCACCTGACCTCACCGGGAGCCCACCACCAAAGACGCTGGGCTCCCGCGTTCGCGGGAGTGACGGCCAGGGGTTGCGGTGCCACCACTGTCATCCCCGCGAACGCGGGGACCCAGCCTGATGCACTGTAGCGGGCCGCGCCCGCGATTCGCGCGCATGGCGCGCTCCTACGGGCGCACAAACAAAAGCCCCGGGCATCGCTGTCCGGGGCTTGGTCGTTGGCGCTTGGCGCCTCATTTCACCAGGAACGGCGAGACGCCCTCCACCACCCCGGTTTCGTTGACGTACTGCTTCCAGTGCTCGATCAGTTCGGCCAGTTTGCCCGGCTGCGCCTCGGCCAGGTCGTGGATCTCGCCCGGGTCCTTGGCCAGGTCGTACAGCTGCCAGCTGGCCGGACCGATGGGCGCGGGGATGTACACCGCCTTCCAGTCGCCCTGGCGGATGGCGCGCATGCCGAACAGCTCCCAGCCGGTCACGGTCTTCTCGTCGTGGGCGCGCTCGGTCTCGCCGGACAGCCAGCCCAGCCAGGACTTGCCGCGCGGCTCGGCGACCTCGCGGCCGCGCCACTGCTTGCCGGGGTGACGCACGCCGGCCAGGTCGAGAATGGTCGGGGTGATGTCCATGACGGTGGCGAACTGCTCGCTGATCACACCCTGGCGCGACAGCTGCGGGAAGCGCACGAAGGCCGGCACGCGGATGCCGCCCTCGGTGGTGAAGGCCTTGAACAGCCGCGACGGCGCAGTGGCCGCCTGGGCCCAGCGCGGGCCGTACCAGACGTAGGAGTTGGCGCGGCCGATGTTGTCCAGGCTGTTGTCGTAGTGCTGGTCGAGGAAGCCCAGCAGGTCCGGGCCGAACTTCGGGAAGGCTTCCAGCAGCGCGCCCTCGGCGCCGTTGTCGGACATGAACAGGACGAAGGTGTTGTCCAGCTCGCCCTGCCGGCGCAGGTAGTCGACCACCCGGCCGATGTTCCAGTCCATGCGCTCGACCATCGCCGCGTAGACCTCCATGGCCCGCGCCGACCTGGCCCGCTCCTCGTCGCTCAGCGCCTCCCACTCGCGGCTGATGGCGACCACCGGGTGCGCCTCGACGTCCTGCGCCACCAGGCCCAGCGCCTTGAGCCGCGCCAGGCGCTCCTGGCGTAGCGCCTCGGGGCCGGCGTCGTAGCGCCCACGGTACTTGTCCACCACCTCCTGCGGCGCCTGCAGCGGCCAGTGCGGCGCGGAGAACGGCAGGTAGGCGAAGAACGGCCGCGCCTGGTCGCGCTCCTTCAGGTACTGCAGCAGCTTGTCGCCGAAGGCGTCGGAGGAATAGAAGTCCTCGGGCAGCTGGTCGATGAACTGGTCGTCCTCGATGTACAGCGCCGGCGTGCCCTTGAGGATGCGCGGCGTGCTCTCGTCGTAGGGCGGCTCGTAGCCGTAGTGGTTGGCGGCGCCGGGCAGCAGCGAGAAGGAACGCTCGAAGCCGCGCGCGTGGGGCGCCAGCTCGGCCTTCAGGCCCAGGTGCCACTTGCCGGACATCAGCGTCTGGTAGCCGGCCTCGCGCAGCAGCTCGGGCAAGGCCACGACGCGATCGTTGAGGTAGCCCTCGTAGCCGGGCTTGCCCTCCAGCTCCGGCGTCAGCGCCTCGGCCATGGTGCCGATGCCGGCGATGTGGTGGTCGGTGCCGGTAAGCAGCATCGAACGGGTCGGCGAGCAGGTCGGCGCGGTGTGGAAGTCGGTCAGGCGCAGGCCGGCGTTGGCCAGCGCGTCGAGGTGCGGCGTGGCGATTTCGCTGCCGAAGGCGCCGATGTCGGAGAAGCCGAGGTCGTCGGCGACTATCACCAGGAAGTTGGGGCGTTTGCTCATGTCGAAACTCGGGTGGGTTGGGAGGTTTCACGTAGGAGCGAGCTTGCTCGCGAACCGTTCGCGAGCAACCTCGCTCCTACCGGGAATGCACAGCGCTCAGCAGGCGATGAACTCGAACGGCAGGTTCTCCACGCGCTTGGGCTGCGGCGCGAGGTAATCGCCGTCGCCGGTCAGCTCGTGCAACAGCTCCTCGCGCAGGCGCAGGAAATCGAAGCTGCCACGCTCGCGCGGGTGCGCCAGCGGCACCTCGACGATGCGCTTGATGCGCCCGGGGCGCGGCGCCATGACCACCACACGGTCGGCCAGGAACAGCGCCTCCTCCACGTCGTGGGTCACCAGCAGGGTGGTGATGCGCTCGCGTTCGCGGATGCGCAGCAGCTCTTCCTGCAACTGTTGGCGGGTCAGCGCGTCGAGGGCGCCGAAGGGCTCGTCCAGCAGCAGGATGCGCGGGCTCGCCACCAGGCCACGGGCGATGGCCACGCGCTGGGCCATGCCGCCGGAGAGCTGGTGCGGATAGGCGCGGTGGAAAGCCGACAGGCCGACCAGCTCGAGGTAGTCGACGACCTTGCGCGCCTTCCCCGCCTCGCTCAGCGGCTCGTTGACCAGGCCCAGGGCGACGTTCTGCTCCACCGTCAGCCAGGGGAACAACCGGTGCTCCTGGAAGACGATGCCGCGTTCGCCGCCGATGCCCTCGATGGCCGCACCGCCGACGCGAATCTCGCCGCGGTACTCGCGGTCCAGGCCGACCAGCAGGCGCAGCAGGGTGGACTTGCCGCAACCGCTGGCGCCGACGATGGCGATGAATTCGCCCTCGGCGATGTCCAGGTCGAAGCGCTGGATGGCCTCGAGCTCCTGGCCGTCCACCGGGAAACTCTTGCCGACCTGGCGGAAGCTCACCAGCGGCTGGGATGTGAAAGCGTTCATGCGTGTCTCCAGCGCGTGGCGCGCGCTTCGATGCGTTGTCCGAGGGCGCCGAGCAGGGCGCCGGTGAGGCCGACCAGGAGCATCCCAGCGCTGACCTGGTCCATGCGGAACAGCTGCTGGGCGCCGATCATCAGGCTGCCGATGCCGCCGTCCGAGGGCATGAAGTATTCGGCGCCGATGGTGCCCAGCCAGGCGTAGATCAGGCCCAGGCGCAGGCCGGCGAAGATCGACGGCGCCGCCCCCGGCAGCACCAGCCGGGTCAGCCGTTGCCGCGGCGACAGGCGCAGCACGCGGGCCGCCTCGCCCAATTGCGGCGGCAGGCTGGCGATGCCGCGCTGGGTCGCCAGCAGCAGCGGGAAGAAGCTGGCCAGGGCGACGAACACCACCTTGGCCGCCTCGCCCAGGCCGAACCAGGCGGTGAGCAGCGGCACCCAGGCGAAGATCGCCACCTGGCGCAGCGCCGAGAACGACGGGCCGAGCAGGCGCTCCGCCGGGCGCCACAGGCCCAGGGCCAGGCCCAGCAGGAAACCGGCGCCGCCGCCGAGCAGCAGGCCCAGCAGCGAGCGTTTCAGGCTCGCCAGCATGGCCGCGGCCAGGCTGCCGTCGAGCAGCCCCTGCCAGGTGGCCTGGAGCACCGCCGCGGGGCTGGCGAGGATCGCCGGGTCGACCCACTGGCCGCTGCTGGCCGCCTGCCACAGGGCGATCAGCGCCAGCGGCAGCAGCCACGGCTGCAGGCGTTGCCAGCCCTGGCCACGGGCGCTGCGGCGAAACTCGCCGGCGGCCTGCTGCGGCCAGTGCACCAGGCGACCCTCCACGGCCTGGACGCCACGGTCCATGGCTGCGCCCACCAGGCCGACGACCAGGATGCAGACGAACACCACGTCGAGCATGAACAGCTGGCGGCTCTGCACCATCAGGTAGCCGATGCCCTCACTGGACGCGAGCAGCTCCACCGCCAGCAGCGAGGTCCAGCCCTGGGCCAGGGCCAGGCGCACGCCGGTGAGGAACGCCGGCAAGGCGGCCGGCAGCAGCAGTCGACGCACCAGCAGCGGCGGCGGCAGGCGCAGCACGGCGGCGGCCTCGCGCAGCTTGGGCTGGGCGTCGCGCACACCGACCAGGGTATGCAGCGCCACCGGCACTATCACCGCCTTCACCAGCACCACCAGCTTGAGCAGCTCGCCGATCCCGAAGAACAGCATGAACAGCGGAATCCAGGCCAGGGTCGGCACCTGCGCCAGGGCCAGGAAGGTCGGCAGCACGAAGCGCTCGGCGCTGCGGCTGAAGCCCAACCAGGCGCCGAGCAGCGCGCCGCTGGCGATGCCGGCCAGCAGGCCCCAGGTCAAGCGCTGCAGGCTGACCCACAGCTGCTGCCAGAGCTCGCCGGCGAGCAACTCGCGAGCGCTCTGCCAGACCAGCGCGGGCGCCGGCAGGATCTGCTCGGACATCCACCGCCGCTCGGCGGCGAGCCACCAGAGGAGGAACAGCGCCAGCGGCAACAGCCAGGGTAAAAGGCGCGGGAACAGCTGCGCGAAACGCTGGCGGGCGGCGAGCGGCGGGGAGACCTGCACAGGCAAGGCGAGCGCCTTAGAAATATTCTTCATTGGAATATGAAAAAACCATTCAATGCATTTATGAGCTAAGAAAGCCCATTTAAGGGAAGCGCCCCCCGTGCAGCCAATGCATTCGGCGAATATTTTTTATGCTTTTCCCGCATCCGCCCCGGCAACGCGGATGGCGCCTGACTTATCCCTTAAAGTAATTAAAAAATAAGTTTTTATTATTTTATTTAGCTTCCGCAACCTGCCTTAGTGCCCCTCCCATCCCCCGCAGGAGGCAGGCGCCATGAAGGCCCTCACCCACCAGTTGCTGTCCCTCTTCGCCGCGCCCGTGCTCGCCGGGCTGCTCGGCGCCTACGTACCCTTCGCCAGCGCGGCCGAGGCGCCGAAGGAAATCCGCATCGCCGTGCCCGATGTCGGCGCCGGGCAGAACCGCTCCGGCGGCGGCATCGTCGACGTGCTCTACACCCGCCAGCTGCTGGAGAAGGAATTCGCCAACGACGGTATCCAGATCAAGTGGACCTACTTCAAGGGCGCCGGCCCGGTGATCAACGAAGCCTTCGCCAACGGCCAGGTGGACTTCGCCTACCTCGGCGACCTGGCGGCGATCATCGGCAAGGCCAGCGGCCTCGACACCCGCCTGCTGGCCGCCACCGGGCGCGGGGTCAACCACTACCTGGGCGTGCAGCCGGGCTCCGGGATCAAGACCCTGGCCGACCTCAAGGGCAAGCGCGTCGGCATCTTCCGCGGCACCGCCAGCCAGCTGTCGTTCGACAACGCCCTGGCCAGCGCCGGGCTGACCGAGAAGGACCTGAAGGTCATCAGCCTGGACTTCAACGCCGCCCTCGCCGCCCTCGCGGCCAAGCAGATCGACGCCACCTGGGGCCTGGCCGGCCTGTTCGCCCTGCGCGAGAAGGGCCTGGCGGAAATCCCCCTGAGCACCCGCGACCTCGGCGGCGCCGGCACCCTGCAGGCGGTGCTGGTAGGCAACGGCGCCTTCGTCGACGCCCATCCGGAAATCACCCAGCGCCTGCTCAAGGTCGAACTGCAGGCCCTGGCCTGGGCCGGCGCCGAGCAGAACCACGCGGCCTTCATCGACCTGGTGTCGACCCAGGCCGGCTACCCGCCAATCATCCTGCAGACCGAGTACAAGGGCCGCCCGCTGGCCGACGCCCTGTCGCCACAACTGGACGCCGGCTTCCTCGGCCAGCTGGACGCCTCGATCCAGGCCGCCCACCAGTACGGCCTGATCCGCCGCGACTTCAAGGCCGCCGACTGGGCCCGCCCGGACTACCTGGCCGCCGCTGCCAAGCTCGCCGCGGCGCAGCCGGTGGCGCAGGTGCAGTAATTGAGGCCGTAGCAGCCTGGAGTTCAATCGCGGAAACGCCCAGGTCACCCCCGGCACCGCCAGGAACCAAGGCCAAACGGCGGATAACGCGGAGCGTTATTCGCCCTACGCCACGCCCACCGCAGGCGGATAACCGTTCGCGGTTATCCGCCGCCTCACCCTCCCCGCAAACACCTCACGCCACCGCGCTCTGCTCCTCGGCGTCCAGTTCCACCAGCGTCTCGATCAGCGCCCGCGCCGCCGCCGAAAGGCGGTAGCCGGTGCGGCTGACGATGCCGCAGCGGGCCTGCAGGCTGTCGATGTTCTGCGGCAGGTTGCGCAGGTGCAGGCGCTCCACCTCGCCGTTGGCCAGCGCCATGCGCAGGCCGTCCTCGCTGCCCACGCCGATGGCGTCGGTCTGGCTGACGATGCGCACCAGCGAGCCCAGGTGCTCGCACTGGATGTTAGCCTGCAAGTCGCTCTTGCCGCTGAGGTTGGCCAGCAGCTTGCGGATGCCCGGCGGCATCCGCGCCGAGGCCAGCGGGTAGGCGAACAGGTCGTTGGTCGACAGGCTGTCCTTGCTCAGCAGGGGGTGCCCGGGGCGGCAGAAGAACAGGCCGCGGCGCGGGTGCAGCGGGCGGGTCTGGAAGCCGGGGTCGGCCTCGAAATGGCGGATGTCGGCGATGAAGAACTCGATCTCCTCGCGCACCAGGCTGCGCGACAGGCGCTCCCAGTTGTCCACCTGCACGTCGATCTGCAGGCGCGGGTGACGCTGGATCAGCCGCGCCACCGCGTCGGGCACCAGCTTCTGCGCCGGCGCCGGCCCGCTGCCGAAGCGCAGCTCGCCGGCGTCCAGTTTGTTCAGTTGGGTGATTTCCTGGGTCAGGTTGGCCGCCCCCTGCACCAGGCGCAGGGCGTGCTGCAGCACCACCTGGCCTTCCGGGGTCGGGCGCAGCTCCTTGCTGCCGCGGTCCACCAGCTGGCAACCGAGCTCCTGCTCCAGACCCTGGATGCTGCGGCTGAACGCCGGCTGGGTGATGCCCATGGCGTCGGCCGCGCGAACGAAACTGCGGTGTTCGGTGAGGGCGATGAAGTAACGCAGTTGGCGCAGATCCATGATGCTTTACCGGCATTGAAAATATTGGACGAAGGCATTTGCCGTCGGGGATGCGCTGGTTTTAAATGCAAGCTCTTATTCCGTCAACGAAGAATAAAACTTAAATTTATTCTTTTAAGAAATAAGAATATACCCCTCGACCAGGAGCCTCCCGATGGCCTTGCACCCTTTCGCCCCGCGCCTGCTGCCGGCACGAATGCTTCCGCCGCTCAGCTGTAGCCGCTGAGCCCCGGCGCCCGACGCGGCGCCCAGCGATTTCGAGAGAGCCGCCTTCGCCACATTCCGCGTGGCGCGGCCCCCTGTTGCCCGCGTTTGGCCGGGCAGAGCCTGATGCAAGGAAGATTCGATGAGCCGAAGTACCCCGCAGTACCCGCAGTTCCCCCTCCGCCCCGGCCGCAGCCGAGGCTTCGTCCCGGACTACGCCCTGGCCCTGCTGCTGGCCCTGGGCGGCGCGCTGCCGGCGCTGGCCGCCGAGCAGGACGAGGCCCGGGACAGCACACCGAGCACCAGCGAAAACACCAGCCAGGCCGCCGCCCTGGGCAAGGTCACGGTCACCGCCCGGCGCCGCGAGGAAGACTCGCAGAAAGTGCCCACCCCGCTCACCGTGCTGGACGGCGCCACCCTGGAAAGCCAGCGCATCAGCAAGGTGCAGGACCTGCAGCAGGTGCTGCCCAGCGTCAACGTCGCCTTCATCCACGCCCGGCAGTCGAGCATCGCGGTGCGCGGCATCGGCAACAACCCGGCCAGCGACGGCCTGGAAGGTTCCGCCGGGATCTACCTGGACAACGTCTACCTGGGCCGCCCGGGGATGGCGGTGTTCGACCTGCTGGACATCGAGCAGCTGGAGCTGCTGCGCGGCCCGCAGGGCACCCTGTTCGGCAAGAACACCACCGCCGGCGTGCTGAACATCAGCACCCGCGCGCCGACCTTCACCCCGGAGCGCACCATCGAGGTCTCCGGCGGCCAGGAAGGCTACTTCCAGGGGCGCGGCACCATCTCCGGGCCGCTCACCGACGAGCTGGCCGGGCGCGTCTCGGCCTACCGCACCCGCGACGACGGTTACATCACCAACGTCCACGACGGCAACAAGCTCAACGGCGGCGAGCGCCAGGGCATCCGCGGCCAGCTGCTGTACAAGCCGAACGAAGACTTCAGCCTGCGCTGGATCAACGAGTACAACGAGGAGGACTCCAGCTACGGCAGCATGGTCGTCTACGGCGCCGCGCCTCGCTTCTGGCAGCGCGCCGCGCTGGTCGGCGCCTCGCCGATCGCCGACCCGGACCGGCACAAGGTCAACATCGACGGCCGCCAGCACGTCAGCGTGCACCAGGGCGGCAGCTCGGTGGAGGCCAACTGGAAGCTGGCCAACGACTTCACCCTGACCTCCATCAGCGCCTACCGCTTCTGGAACTTCACCCCGGCCAACGACGAACAGCTCAACGTCTCGGCGATCCGCAACACCGGGGTGGCGGTGCGCGACCGCCAGTTCTCCCAGGAAATCCGCCTGGCATCGCCCACCGGCGGCGCCTTCGACTACGTGGTCGGTGCCTACGCGTTCAACCAGAACCTCGGCAACAAGACCTTCACCGACTACGGCCCGGTCGCCGACAGCTACCTGCTGGGCAGCAACCTCAACGCGCTGAACAACACCTCCAGCAAGGCCAACGGCAAGATCGAAACGGACAGCTTCGCGCTGTTCTCCCAGAGCACCTGGCATCTGACCGACAAGCTCGACTTCACCGCCGGCCTGCGCGGCACCTACGAGGAGAAGGACGCCAAGGTGCAGCGCTTCGCCCCGGTCGGCGGCGCGGCCGTGAGCGGCGCCGCCGCCGCGGTGCGCAACGGCCAACTGGGCGCCTACGACTCCGGCGACCTCAGCCTGTACAGCTTCGCCCCCTCGGCGCTGCTCAGCCTGAGCTACCAGTTCACCGACGACCTGCTGGGCTACGCCTCGCTGTCCCACGGCGAGAAGTCCGGCGGGGTGAACCTGGCCGTGGCCAGCGCGCCGACCGCCGGGGCGGACTCGCTGCTGGTCGGCCCGGAGCGCGCCAACGACGCCGAGCTGGGGATCAAGTCGACCCTGTTCGACCGCCGCCTGCAGCTCAACGCCAACATTTTCTGGACCGGTATCCACGGCTACCAGGCCACCACCTACTACCAGCCGGCCGGCTCCACCAGCCTGGTGCAGGTGCTCTCCAACGCCGGCAGCGTACGCTCGCGCGGCCTGGAGTTCGAAGCCACCGCCCTGCCCCTGCGTGGCCTGACCCTGAACTTCAACGGCTCCTACAACGACGTCACCTACCTGTCGTTCAAGGACGCCCCGTGCCCGGCGGAGATCAGCACCCAGGCCGGCGCCCCGGCCACCTGCGACCTCACCGGCAAGCGCGTGGTCGGCGCCTCGAAATGGATCGCCAACCTCAACGGCGAATACAAGTGGCAGATGGCCAACCGCTTCGAGCCCTACGTCACCGCCGGCTACTCGTACCGCTCCGAGGCCGAGGGCACGCTGGACGACTCCGACCTCTCGAAGATCCCCGGCTACGGCCTGGCGAACTTCTCCGTCGGCGTACGCCACGACCTCGGCGACGGCCAGCTGGACGCCTCGATCTGGCTGAAGAACGCCTTCGACAAGGACTACTACCTGGCCGCCTTCGCCAGCATCAACGGCTCCTACACCGCCTCGGTGGGCCAGCCGCGCACCCTGGGCGCCTCGGTCCGCTACGACTTCTGATCCCACTCACCGCGCGGCACTACGCCGCGCGGGCCCTTGCAGTACCACCTACAGCAATGAGGAAAACCACATGAGCAACGCAGCACACGCCGTACAACCCACCGTCCAGCTCGACATCCACCCGGTGGCCGGGCGCATCGGCGCCGAAATCCGCGGGCTGAGCCTCTCCGGTAGCCTGGACGCGGCCACGGTCGAGGCCATCCAGGCCGCCCTGGTGAAGCACAAGGTGATCTTCTTCCGCGGCCAGACCCAGCTCGACGACCAGGGCCAGGAAGCCTTCGCCAAGCTGCTCGGCGAACCGGTGGCGCACCCCACGGTGCCGGTTCGCGACGGCACCGAGTACCTGCTCGAACTGGACGGCGCCGAAGGCCGCCGGGCCAACTCCTGGCACACCGACGTGACCTTCGTCGAGGCCTACCCGAAGGCCTCGATCCTGCGCAACGTGGTGGCCCCGGAGGCCGGCGGCGACACCGTCTGGGCCAACACCGCCACCGCCTACGACGACCTCACCGACGAGCTCAAGGCCCTGGCCGACAAACTCTGGGCGGTACACAGCAACGAGTACGACTACGCCGCCACCAAGCCCAACGCCGACCCGGCGCGCCTGGAGCACTACCGCAAGGTGTTCACCTCCACGGTCTACGAGACCGAGCACCCGGTGGTCCGCGTGCACCCCGTCAGCGGCGAACGCAACCTGCTCCTGGGGCACTTCGTGAAGCGCCTGAAAGGCCTGTCGCAGCACGACTCCCAGCACCTCTTCGCGGTCCTGCAGAGCCACGTCACCCGCCTGGAGAACACCGTGCGCTGGCGCTGGCAGGCCGGCGACGTGGCCATCTGGGACAACCGCGCGACCCAGCACTACGCCGTCGACGACTACGGCACCCAGCCGCGCATCGTGCGCCGTGTGACCCTGGCCGGCGAAGTGCCGGTGGGGATCGATGGGCAGCGCAGCCGGACCGTCAAGAAAGTCTGAAAGCACAGCAAGAGCCTGATACGGAGCACCCAAGCATGAGCCAATCCGCCGCCCTGAAAATCACCCCCGAGGCCTTCGCCATCGTCCCCCTCGACGCCCCGCTGGGCGCCGAAGTACGCGGCCTGGACGCCAGCCGGCCGCTGCCCCCGGAGCAGATCCTGGCGATCAAGCGCGCCCACCGCGAGCACCACATCCTGGTCTTCCGCGACCAGCAACTCGACGATGCGCAGTACCTGCGCTTCGCCACCCAGTTCGGCGCGGTGTTCCAGCCGCCGGCGGACATTCCGGTGCTGTCCTCCGGCGCCGACGGCAAGGCCCCGGACATCGTCAAGGTGGCCAACACCGGCGACGGCGAGCTGGGCAACTTCGCGCTGCCCGCCCACGTCGACCATCAGTGGACCCCGGTGCCCTCCTCCGGCTCCTTCCTCTATGCGCTGGAAGTACCGAACCAGGGCGGCGAGACCCACTTCACCAACCTGGCGCTGGCCTACGAGAGCCTGGACGCCGCCAGCCGCGCGGAAATCGACGACCTGCGGCTGATCAACTACAACCCCTTCGTGCGCCTGAAGAACGGCTACTCCGGCGGCTTCGTCACCTACCGCACCCCGGACATCGAGCCGATCCAGGGCACCGAGCACCCGCTGGTGCGCACCCATCCGGAAAGCGGCAAGCGCGTGCTCTTCCTCAGCGTGCACACCGAAGTGGAGATTCCCGGCCACGACCCGCAGCAGGGCAAGGCCCTGATCGAGCGCCTGCGCGCCCACCTGCAGAAGCCGGAGCTGACCTATACGCACAAGTGGCAGGTGGGCGACATCGTCTGGTGGGACAACCAGGCCACCCTGCACGGCCGCAGCGCCTTCCCGGCCAGCGAGCGGCGGCGCCTGAAGCGCATCAGCCTGAGCGGCAGCCGGCCGTTCTGAGTTTTCGCCGGGCAAAAGAAAAAGCCCCTGGCCTATGGCCAGGGGCTTTGCGATATGGTGGGTCGTGTAGGATTCGAACCTACGACCAATTGGTTAAAAGCCAACTGCTCTACCAACTGAGCTAACGACCCAACGCGAGGCGTATAATACTGATTTCTAACGCAAAAACAACACCTATAGGAAAATATTTTCAGAAATAGGGCGTCGGGTCCTTCATCCCCGCCGCCGCGAAGCCGTCAGCGCGCAGCCGACAGCTGTCGCACTTGCCGCAGGCGCGGCCGGCGGCGTCCGCCTGGTAGCAGCTCACCGTCAGAGCATAGTCGACGCCACGCGCGACTCCAGCCTGGATGATCTGCGCCTTGGACAGGAACTGCAGCGGCGCCTGGATGCGGAAACCGTCGCCCTCCACCCCGGCCTTGGTCGCCAGGTTGGCCATGCGCTCGAAGGCCTCGACGAACTCCGGTCGGCAGTCCGGGTAGCCGGAATAGTCCACCGCGTTGACGCCGATGAAGATATCCCGCGCGCCGAGCACCTCGGCCCAGCCCAGGGCCAGCGAAAGGAACACGGTATTGCGCGCCGGCACGTAGGTGACCGGGATGCCCACGCCCGGCGCCTCGGGGACGGCGATGCTGCTGTCGGTCAAGGCCGAGCCGCCGATGCCATTCAGGTTCAGGCCAATGACCTTGTGCTCCACCACGCCCAGCTGGCGGGCCACGCGTTCGGCGGCCTGGAGCTCGGAGCGATGCCGCTGGCCATAGTCGAAGCTCATGCTGTAGCAGGCGTAGCCATCGGCCTTGGCCATGGCGACCACGGTGGCGGAGTCGAGCCCGCCGGAGAGCAGGATGACGGCTTTCTTCTGAGTCATGTGATTACCTTTCGCGTCGGCGCCTCAGCGGCCCGGTTCGTCGTTCCAGAGGACCTTGTGCAGCTGCATCTGGAAGCGCACCGGCAGGTTGTCGGCGACTATCCAGTCGGCCAGTTCGCGCGGCGCCAGCTGGTGGTGGCTCGGCGAGAACAGCACCTCGCCGGCGCGCTCGTCGAGGCGGTACTCGATCAGCTTGGATACCGCCCAATCGTAGTCCTCGCGGGAGCAGAGGACGAACTTCACCTGGTCGTTGCCGGTGAGCTCGGCGATGTTCTCGTAGCGGTTGCGCCGCATTTCGCCGGAGCCCGGGGTCTTCAGGTCGAGAACCCGGCTGACGCGGCGGTCGGCGCCGGAGATGTCCAGAGCACCGCTGGTTTCCAGGGACACCGAGTAACCGACGTCGCACAGGCGCTCCAGCAACGGCAGGCAGTTGGGCTGCGCCAGCGGCTCGCCGCCGGTGACGCAGACGTAGCGCGGCCGGTAGCCGGCGACGGTTTCGAGGATGGCGTCCAGGCTGAGAATCTCGCCGCCGCTGAAGGCGTAGGCGGAGTCGCAGTACTGGCAACGCAGGGGGCAGCCGGTCAGGCGCACGAACACGGTCGGCAGTCCGACGGTGCGCGCTTCCCCCTGCAACGAGTAGAAGATCTCGGTGATTCGCAGGGTTTGTTGCATATCAGCCACGGGCGTGACGGCTACACAGGCCATCCGCCTCCGGTGCGGTGTAATCGAATGAACGCTGGGCGTTCGGCAATCCCGGACGGGCAGACATCAGCCGAGCTGAAACCGCTCCGTGGCTCCGGGTGGTGGCGATTCTAACGGAAAACCCCGCGCTCGGCGCGTGGTGTCGTGGATTCGGGCGATAGCTGGACGGGCACGGCTTCTCGTAGGAGCGAGCTTGCTCGCGAACAGTAGTTACCGGTGACGTAGGTGTTGGGTTCAAGCAC
>NZ_JARJLT010000330.1 GCF_029335315.1 Pseudomonas citronellolis | reverse complement strand
GGGCAGGTGGGGGGTGGCGGCGCTGAGTTGCGAGTCGAGTTTTTCGGCCCAGCCGTGCAGCGGCTCGCCGGCCAGGGCCGCTTCTTCCAGGGCCTGCAGGCAGTCGCCCAGGCCGCGCAGGCCCATGGAGTGGCAGCTGCCCGCCAGGCGGTGGGCCAGGCCGGCCGCCTCGCTGGTGTCGCCGGCACGCAGCGCTTCGCGGAGCAACGGCAGTTGCTGCGCCAGCAGGTCGCGGAGTATCCCCAGCAGCTCCTTCACCCGGTGTTCGCCGAGCAGTTCGCGGTGGGTCGCCAGCACCTGTTCGTCGATCGCCCCGTCGCTGGCCGGCGCGGGCGGCGGCGCGCTCAGGTTGGCCAGGGCGCGGCGCAGGTCGTCGAGGCGCAGCGGCTTGCCCAGCACGCCCTGCATGCCGGCCTCGAAGTAGCTGCGCACCAGGGCCGGCTGCACGCTGGCGGTGAAGGCCAGGATCGGCGTTTCGCGGTTGCAGCCCCCCGCCTGGCTGCGGATCGCCCGGCACACGTCGATGCCGCCGAGGCCGGGCAGGTGCATGTCCAGCAGGATCAGGTCGAAGGCCTGCTCGCGGCAGGCGGCCAGCGCCGGTTCGGCGTCCTCGGCCAGGCGCACGGCGTGGCCGTCGCGCTCCAGCAGGCCCTGGGCGACTTCGCGGTTGAGCGGCACGTCTTCCACCAGCAGTACGCGCAGGGATTGCTCGCTGCGCTGCACCGGTTCCGCCACGCGCGCCGGGCCAGCGGCCGGTTGCAGTTCCACCTCGAACCAGAAGGTGCTGCCCTGCCCTTCCCGGCTGCGTAGGCCGATGCACCCGCCCATGGCTTCCACCAGGCGCTTGCTGATGGCCAGGCCGAGGCCGCTGCCGCCGTAGCGGCGGGTGACTTCCTCGCTGGCCTGGGTGAAGCGTTCGAAGATGCGCGCCTGCACCGCCTCGGGAATCCCGATGCCGTCGTCGACCACCGCGAAGCGCAGGCGCTGGGCCTCGCCGCGTTGCGCCAGCAGGCCCACCTCCAGGCGCACCTCGCCGTCCTCGGTGAATTTCACCGCGTTGGCCACCAGGTTGCTCAGCACCTGGCGCAGGAACTGTTCGGCGCCCCGGCAACGGCGCCGAACGTCATCGCCCAGGTGCAACGACAGGCGCGTGGCGTTGGCCGCCGCGCGCGGCTCCAGCAGGGTCAGCACTTCGTCGAGCAGCTCGCCGAGGTCGAAGTCCACCGGCTCCGGCAGGCTCGCGCCGTCCTCCAGCTTGGCGAAGTGCAGCACCTCGTTGAGCACCGCCAGCAGGCCCTCGCCGGCCTTGTGCAGGGCGTGCAGGCGCTTGCGTTCCAGCTCGCCCAGGGGCGCGTCGCGGAGCAGTTCGGCCATGCCGAGGATGCCGTTGAGCGGGGTGCGGATTTCGTGGCTCATGGTCGCCAGGAAGCGCGTCTTGGCGTCGTTCGCGGCCTCGGCCTCGTCCTTGGCCCGGCGCAGGCTGGCGGTGCGCCGCTCGACCTGGCGCTGCAGCTCGTCGCGCTCTTCGCGCAGGGCCTGGCGCATGTCGTCGAGGGCCTGGGCCACGGTGTCGAGTTCGTCGCCCTCGGCGCGCAGGCGCTTGTCCAGGCGCAGCGGCTGCTGCAGGTCGCCGCCGGCCATGCGCCCGGCGAACTCGGCCATGCGCCCGAGGTGGCGGGTCACCAGGCTGTGGAACAGCCAGCTCAGGGCCACCGCCAGGCCGCAGAGGAACAGGCCCATCCACAGCAGGTTGCTCAGGCCGCCATGCCACAGGCGGCGGTACACGGCGGCGAGGTCGATGGCGATGTCCAGCTCGCCGAGCTGGCGCAGCTCGCCCTGGGGCGGCTGGAAGCTCAGCGGGAAATGCTCGACGCGCAGCGGGCCAGGTGCCTGGAGGTTGCCCTGGACCAGGTTGAAGTCGGCGCTGGCCAGGCTGGCCCAGGCGATGTCGGGGAAGTCGACCAGGCCGTGCAGCTGCACGCGCAGCTGTTCCTGGTTGAGGTCCCAGAGGCTGCGCTCGAAACTGGCCAGGTAGCCGACGCGGATCAGCTCCAGGCGCGCCTCGATGTCGCGCATCTCGCGGCGGTATTCCAGGTACAGCTGCAGCGCGCCGGCGAGCAGGGTGAAGCACAGGCTGAAGCCCAGCACCCGCAGCAGCAGGCGCCGCGCCAGCGGCCCGGGCGCGCGCGGGGCCCTCATGGCGTAGCGGCCCGGGCGGCGAGCATGGCGCGGTAGTCGCGTTCGCTGTCATCCAGCCAGCGCGCCAGGCTGCCGTCGTCGCTGAGCTTCTGCAGCGCCGCGTCGATCTGCGGCAGGCGCTCCGCCAGCGGCGAATCCCGCGACACCGCCAGGCGCAGGTAGTCGACGGTGATCGGCTTCGGCGCGTCGAGGATGTCCTCGCCGCCGGGCAGGCGCTCGACGAACAGACGCCCGGTGCGGCGCTCGTAGGCGATGAAGTCGATGCGCTGGCGGATCAGCTTGCCGAAGTTCTGCTGGCTGTCGGAGACGTACTCGACGTTGTCGTGGCGGGCGACGAAGCGGTCGAAGGCGGCGCCATAGCTCTCGCCGAAAAGCAGCCCGCCGCGATAACCGGCAAGGTCGGCGAGCTGCTCGAAACGCACCGGCTTGCGCTTGTTGTAGAACAGCGCGACTTCCTCGCGCAGCACCGGCACGCTGGAGAACAGCAGGCCCTGGTCGCGCTGCGCGTTGCGATAGGCCAGGACCACGTCGACACGCCCGGCGGCGGCGTCCAGCAGGCAGCGCTTCCAGTTGCCCAGCACCACCACCTCGACCTCGTAGCCGAGGCCGCCGAGCACATTCTTCACCACCTGCGGCGCCAGCCCGCGCACTTCATGGCCGTCGCTCCAGGACACCGGCGGGTACACCGGGTAGTCGCAGTAGCGGATGCGCTCGGCGGCCGGCGCCAGGCCGGCCAGCAGCAGCGCGAATAGCGCCAGCCAGCGCATGGCTCAGGCGTCGCTGGGGGCGGCGGTGAACAGGTAGCCGGCGCCGTGGATGGTGATGATCAGCTCGGGTTCGGCCGGGTCGTCGCGCAGCTTGCGGCGCAGGCGGCCGACCAGCACGTCGATGGAGCGGTCGTTGGGCAGCCACTCGCGGTTGCGGATCTGGTCCATCAGCTGGTCGCGGCTCAGGGTGTGGCCGCTGTTGCGCAGGAACACGCTGAGCAGCTGGAACTCGCCATGGGTGAGCAGGGTTTCGCCGCCGTCGCGGTCGACCAGGCGTCGCCGGTCCGGGTCCAGGCGCCACTGGGCGAAGCGCTTCAACGGCTGCCGCGCGGCCACCGCCGTGGGCGCCGGCGCGCGGGCGTGGCGCACGCGGCGGATCAGGTTCTTCGCCCGCGACACCAGCTCGCGCGGGTTCGGCGGCTTGATCACGTAGTCGTCGGCGCCGCATTCCAGGCCGACGATGCGGTCGATGTCGTCGTTGCGCCCGGTGATCAGGATGATGCCCACCTCCGAGCGCACCCGCAGCTCGCGGGTCAGGGTCAGGCCGTCCTTGCCCGGCAGGCGGATGTCCAGCAGCACCAGGTCGAACGGCGGCCCGCCCTGCTCGGCCTCGGCCAGGCTGGCCTCGGCCTGTTCGGCGGTGCTGGCGCACGCCACCTCGTAGCCCTCCCCGGCGAGGTAGGACTGGAGGAGTTCGCGGATCAGCGGATCGTCGTCGACGATCAGTACACGGGGAGACATCGCCAATACCCTGCTGCGGCCGCCGGCGAGGTCGCGGCGGATTTCTTATTAGAGGATGGGCGCCCTTGGGAAATTTCCCAAGGGCCGGCGCAGAGTAGCGATTGCTGAACGGCCGATCAACAGCCTGCGGGCACGCGGCTGAAGCGCTGCCGACCACCGGCCTGCAAGCCGTCGACCCAGGCCTCGCAGACCTGCACGCCCTGCTCCGGGGTGAAGGTGCTGGGGTTCAGGCCGGACTCCAGCCACAGCCCGTCGAGCATCGCCGACAGGGCGATGGCGGCGAGCTCGGCGTCGAAGTTCGCCCAGCCCTCTTCCGTCGCCAGCTGGTTCAGCGCCTGCGCCAGCAGCGCGCGGTACTCGCCATAGGAATGATCGTGGGCGCGGTTGATCGCCTCGGCGGTCTTCACCGCGCCCCAGAACGCCAGCCAGGCGTCGAGCAGCTGCGGGTCGAGCAGTTCGGCGCTGAACGAGGCGCGGAAGAACGCCGAGAGGCGCGCGCGGGCGTCCGGCGCGGCCTCGGCGATGGCCTCGCGGAGCAGCTGCATGACCCGCCCGGTGACCGTCAGGTAGGCCTCGGCGACCAGCTCGTCCTTGCCCGCGTAGTGGTGGTTGATCAGCCCCACCGAGACCCCGGCCTCGGCGCAGATCTTGCGGATCGACGCGCCCTGGAAGCCATGCTGCTTCAGGCACGCCAGGGTGGCCTCGATCAGCAGCGCCTTGCGCTGCTCGGGTTCCAGCCGGGAAAAGCGTACTTCCTGGTTCATCGCCTGCCGCTCCTGTGTCCGATGCCGCCAATCTGAACGATTGTACAGCAGCATGCCAGCCCCACCCACCCATTCGGGGAATGGCCGCCAAACGCCCGCCAGCGGACAGTGGCCACAGCCGACACGACCCTTACAACGACAAAGGTGGGAGTGAAATGCAGAAGACTTTCGCAGCGATCCTGGGCAGCGCCCTGTTGCTGAGCCCCTTGCTCGGCCAGGCCGCGGACGCCGATGGCGCCAACACGCTGAGGCTGTACAACTGGACCGACTACATCGGCGAGCACACCGTCGCCGATTTCGAGAAGGCCACCGGGATCAAGGTGGTCTACGACACCTTCGACTCCTACGAGACCGTGCAGGGCAAGCTGCTGCCCGGCCGTTCCGGCTACGACCTGGTGGTGCTCAACGCCGCGCTGGTGCCACCGCTGCTCAAGGCCGGGGTATTCCAGCCGCTGGACAAGAGCAAGCTGCCCAGCTGGGGCAACCTCGACCCCGAGGTGCTCAAGCACCTGGATCACTACGATCCGGGCGTGCAGTACTCGGCGCCCTACACCTGGGGCAGCAACGGCATCACCTACAACATCCAGAAGATCAAGGAACGCATGCCCGACGCGCCGATCGGCTCGCTGGCGATGCTCTTCGATCCCAAGGTGGTGTCGAAATTCGCCGACTGCGGGGTGACCATCATCGACTCCCCCACCGACGTCATCCCGCTGGCCCTGACCTACCTCAAGCGCGACCCGAACAGCGCCAACCCCGAGGACCTCAAGGCCGCCCAGGCGCTGCTGCAGTCGATCCGACCGTACATCCGCAAGTTCGACTCCACCAGCTACCTCAATGGCCTGGCCAACGGCGACCAGTGCATGGCCATGACCTGGTCCGGCGACTACGCCACCGCCCAGGCCCGCGCCGACGAAGCCGGGGCCAAGGTCAAGCTGGGCTATTTCGTGCCCAAGGAAGGCTCGCTGATCTGGTTCGACGACTTCTACATCCCGGCCGACGCGCCGCACGTGGCCAACGCCCACAAGTTCATCGAATACATGCTGCAACCCAAGGTGGCCGCCGACGTCAGCGACTACATCCGCTACGCCACCAGCAACGGCGCGGCCAAGCCGCTGCTGGCCACCGAGGTGCGTGACGACCCGGCGATCTACCCGGACGCCGAGACCCGCTCGCGGCTGTTCACCCAGAAGGTCCAGGGCCCGCAGGCCACCCGCCTGATCACCCGGACCTGGAACGCGGTGAAGACCGGGACCTGATGAGCTGATCCACAAGAGCCCCCTCTCCCCAACCCTCTCCCTGAAGGGAGAGGGGGCAGTCCGCAGCGCGGTGCA
This sequence comes from Pseudomonas citronellolis, assembly GCF_029335315.1. Taxonomy (GTDB): domain Bacteria; phylum Pseudomonadota; class Gammaproteobacteria; order Pseudomonadales; family Pseudomonadaceae; genus Pseudomonas; species Pseudomonas citronellolis_A. The sequence continues at coordinate 2,474 of NZ_JARJLT010000330.1, read as the reverse complement.
ATCCCGCGCCCAAAGGCCTTTCCGCCCCCAGGGGCGGAGCACCCGACCGAGGCCCGGGGAGAGGGAAACGGAATTAACGAGATGAAACCGCAAGATCGAGGTACTGCCATGACCACCCCATCCGCCGCCTTCTTCGCCCAGTTCGATGACGCAAAGCTGGTCGCCGCCGACAAGGCCCACTACGTGCACGGCTACCACGTGTTCGACGACCACCGCGAGAACGGCGCGCTGAACATCGCCGCAGGCCAGGGCGCCTACATCTACGACACCAAGGGCAACCGCTACCTGGACGCCGTCGGCGGCATGTGGTGCACCAACATCGGCCTGGGCCGCGAGGAAATGGCCGAGGCCATCGCCGAGCAGGTGCGCCAGCTGGCCTACTCCAACCCCTTCTGCGACATGGCCAACGTCACCGCCATCCAGCTCTGCGAGAAGCTCGCCGAACTGGCCCCGGGCGACCTCGACCATGTGTTCCTCACCACCGGCGGCTCCACCGCCGTGGACACCGCCTACCGGCTGATCCAGTACTACCAGAACTGCCGCGGCAAGCACGCCAAGAAGCACATCATCAGCCGGGTCAACGCCTACCATGGCTCGACCTTCCTGACCATGTCCCTGGGTGGCAAGGTCGCCGACCACCCGGCGGAGTTCGACTTCCTCAAGGACTTCATCCACCACATTTCCTGCCCCAACCCCTACCGCGCGCCGGAAGGCATGACCGAGGGCGACTTCCTCGAATTCCTGGTCAAGGAATTCGAAGACAAGATCCTCGAACTGGGCGCCGACAACGTGGCGGCCTTCTTCGCCGAGCCGATCATGGGCTCGGGCGGCGTGATCATTCCGCCCAAGGGCTACCACCAGCGCATGTGGCAGGTGTGCCAGAAGTACGACCTGCTCTACGTCGCCGACGAAGTGGTGACCTCCTTCGGCCGCCTGGGCGCGTTCTTCGCCTCCGAAGACGTGTTCGGCATGCAGCCGGACATCATCACCACCGCCAAGGGCCTGACCTCCGGCTACCTGCCGCTGGGCGCGTGCATCTTCTCCGACCGTATCTGGAAGGTGATCGCCGAGCCGAACCAGGGCCGCTGCTTCAGCCACGGCTTCACCTACAGCGGGCACCCGGTGAGCTGCATCTCGGCGCTGAAGAACATCGAGATCATCCAGCGCGAGAACCTGCTGGAGCACGTCAACGACGTCGGCGCCTACCTGGAGCAGCGCCTGCGGGAGCTGGCCAGCCTGCCGCTGGTGGGCGACGTGCGCTGCCAGAAGCTGATGGCCTGCGTCGAGTTCGTCGCCGACAAGCGCCACAAGACGCTGTTCCCCGAGGAGCTGAACATCGGCGAGAAGATCCACCTGCGCGCGCAGAAGCGCGGCCTGCTGGTGCGCCCGATCGTGCACCTGAACGTGATGTCGCCGCCGCTGACCATTACCCGCGCGCAGGTCGACGAGATCGTCGACACCCTGCGCGAGGCCATCCTCGAAACCGCCGAGGACCTCAAGCGCAGCGGCGACTACGCGGGCCACTGATGCGCGGACGCGGCGCTTTGCTCCTGGTCGGCGGCACCAGTATGCTGCCGACCATGAGCGCCTCCAGCCCCCCCACCACCACCCCGCCCCTGCATGCCTGGCATGCGGGGCTGGCGCGCGCCATGGCGACGGTGGCCGAAGCCGGTTTCGTCGAGCACCTGGGCGACGCCCTGGCCGGCCTGGCGCAGATCGAGTCGATGATGCTCGCCCTGGAGCGCAAGGGCCTGCCGCCGCAGCCGCTGTACCAGCGCGGCATCGCCGAGCAGTACCGCGAGGCGCTGATCGAGCGCTACTACGCGCGCGGCTACATGCTCGACCCCTTCTGCCTGGCCATGGAAGACGGCCTCGCCGAGGGCTTCTACCCGCTGGCGGAGATCGCCCCGGACGATTTCTTCAGCAGCGAGTACTACAAGACCTACTACCTCAAGGCCGGCTCCAGCGAGGACTGCCACTACATCATCGACCTCGACGAGCAGCGCAAGGTGTCGCTGTGCATGTACCAGGGCCACAGCGGCGCGCGCCTGAGCGACGAGCAGCTGGACCTGCTGAGCAGCGCCCGCGAGCTGGTGCGCGAGCTGTTCCTGCAGTTCGACCGCAATGGTGGCCTGGAACAGCTGCTGGCCGGCAGCGGCGACCGCACCCAGGCCTCGCGCAGCCGCCTGAACCGGCACATCCGCGAAGCCTTCATGAACTTCGGCAGCGACTGCCTGACCGAACGCGAGCGCGAGATCGCCCACCTGCTGCTGCGCGGCCACTCGGTGAAGTCCAGCGCGCGCATGCTGGACATCTCGCCGGAGACGGTGCGCATGCACCGCAAGCACCTCTACACCAAGCTGGAGATCAACTCCCAGGCGGAGCTGTTCTCGCTGTTCATCGACTGGCTGACCCGCGACGGCCCGGCCTGACCCGCCCGAGTCGGAGTCCGCTCCTACGCCGAGGCGCAGCAC